>NZ_JBEYXN010000016.1:0-190178 GCF_040704625.1 Streptomyces sp. NPDC046866 | reverse complement strand
CGCCCGCCCGCGCCGGGCCGCGCCCGCCCGCGCCGGGCCGCGCCCGCCCGCGCCGGGCCGCGCCCGCCCGCGCCGGGCCGCGCCCGCCCGCGCCGGGCCGCGCCCGCCCGCGCCGCGCCCGCCCGCGCCGCGCCCGCCCGCGCCGCGCCCGGCCGGACCTCCGGTCGGCGAACCGGCGCGACTACCCCGGCTTGCGGGCCAGGTGGACCACGTCCGGGACGCCCCGGTCCACCGGCACCTCCTCCGCCCGGACCGACTCGAACCCCGCGTCCCGCAGGGCCTGTTCGAAGGCCGGGGACGGCTGCGCCGACCAGACGGCCAGCACCCCGCCGGGACGGAGCCGGTCCCGGCACGCCGCCAGACCGGCGCGGGAGTACAGGCCGCGGTTGTCCTCGTCCACGGTCCAGTCCGGACCGTTGTCGATGTCCAGGCAGAGCGCGTCGTACAGGTCGTCGGACTCCGCCACGTACTCGACCAGGTCGGTGTGCAGGACGGACGTCCGGGGGTCGGCGAGGGCCGCGGCGGACACCGCGCCGAGCGGTCCCGTGCGGTGCCAGTCGATGACGGCCTCCTCCCGCTCCACGACGGCGATCCGCCCCCAGTGCGGCTGCGCGGCGGCATGCGCGAGGGAGAATCCGACGCCGAGCCCGCCGATCAGCAGGTCCGGCGGCCGCTGCCCGCTCCGCCCGTGCGGATCGAGCGCGAGGTACGCCGCGTCGACGAGTAGCCGCTCCGAGCGTCCGTCGGAGGTGTCCATCAGGAAGCAGCCGTTGGCGATGATCTCGTACGTGGCGCCGCGGCGCCGCAGCACGACCTCGCCGAAGGGGCCCTGCCGGCGGTCCAGCGTCTCGGGGATGTCCGGTGTCACAGGTGCGGTCATGAAGGGATCAACGAACCGCGGCCGGGCGGTGTTCCGACTCCCGCAGCGGGGCCCGCGGCAGCCCCGTCAACCCGGGGGCCGCGACGTCATCCCCCGGACCCGCAGGTTCGCCCGGGGGGCCGGCCGGTGGGCGGATCCCAGTGCCGGCGGGCGCGCAGGGGGTGCGGGGTGCCGGCTGGGCGCCGGTACGGGCGCCCCCGTGCGCCGAAGGCACCTTGGTTCGGTGTCACCATGCGTCCCGAACAGCGGGTCATGCGACGAGAGGTTTGCAACGTGGCGCCTCAGACGACCGGGAACCCCACCCGGCAGCTCTCCGACGCTCAGCGGAAGAGCACCCCCCACATCCCCGGCACTCCCCACACCCCCGATACCCCCGACGCCTCCGGCCCCGCCGGCGCCCACGCCCTCGACGTTCCGGGCATCGCGGACGACGTCCCCGCGGGCCCGCCCCGGCCCGCAGCCACCCGTACGGACACCGAACTCCTCATCGCCGCCTCCGTCCTGCTCGCCGACGCCGCCCTCGCCGCCAGGAAGGCCGGAGCCGACCTCACCGGAGCGCTGACCGAGGGCCGCTTCGCCCTGCAGGCCCTGCGCCGCCCCACCTGGGCCCTCGGCGCGGCGCTGTCCTGCGTACGCGCCCTGACCAGCCCGAGCGGTCTCGGCTTCGGAGCCAACGGCGGCGTCATCGGCGAACTCGCCCGCGTCGCGGGCAACGTGACCCGGCGCAGGCCCGCAGCGGTCGCCATGGCGGTGGACGCCTTCGCCCTGCGCATCGAGGCGGCCACCGTGACCCACCCCAACCTGGACTCCGCCCACGCCCGCCGCCTCACCGGCGCCGTCGTCGCGGGGGACCGGCTGGAGGCCCTCCGCGCCCTGCACGCCCTCGTGGAACGGCTCGGCGTCACCCGCGCCCTCACCACCGTCAGCCCAGTGATCATGGAACTCCTGGCGCTGACCGGCCTGCTGGACGAGAACCCGGTCAACGACGACTTCTCCTGGGTCACCCTCGCGGGCGGCATCCCCACCACCGACCCGTTCCTCGGCCTGCCCAGCTCCCTGCTCAAGTACCTCAACCCCGGCCCCGGCCGCGCCGAACGCGCCGACCCCGACCCGATCCTCGCCAAGGTCCTCGGCACCTCCCGCAACGACATCGTCAGCTACATCAACGACATCGGCGCCCTCGGCAACCACGGCCTGGTCCTCCTGCGCCGCGTCGCCTGCACGGACGGCGCGGTACGGCACGTGCTGCTCCTCCCCGGAACCAGCTTCGCCCTCCTCAGCAACAGCACCCCGCAGGACCTGGTCGGCGCCTTCGACGGCTGCCTGCGCACCGACACCACCTACACCCGGGCGGCGAAGAAGCTCCTGCGCCGGGCCGGTGTCCCCGCGGGATCCGAGCTCATGCTGGTCGGGCACAGCCTCGGGGGCCTGACCGCGATGAACCTGGCCGCCGACGTGGACGTCGCCTCCGAGTACCGGGTCACGCACGTGGTCACGCTCGGCTCGCCGATCGACGGCAAGCGGCCCGCCGACCACACCACCCGGGTCGTCAGCCTGGTCAACAAGCACGACGTCATCCCGATGCTGGACGGCCGCGGGCCGGCCGCGCCCCACGACATCCCCGAGGGCTGGGTGGAGCTGGCCTGGCTCGACGAGTCGTACGACTACCCGCTCTCGCACGCCCCGCAGGCCTACTCGGACAGCCTGCGCGGCGAACTGGCCCGCTACCGCAAGCAGGTCAACGAGCTGATCCGGTGCTACGACGGCGAGATCACCGCCAACCAGCCGTACATGCTGCGCGACAAGTGACCCCACACCCCGTGCAGGTGCGGGTGCCCGCACCTGCACCCGCGCCCTGCACCGGCACCTGCACCCGCGCCCGCATCCACACCTGCGCCCGCATCCGCACCCACTCCCGCATCCGCACCCACTCCCGCGCCCGCCGCGTGACCCGAGGGAGAACGCCCCGATGACCACCCCCGCCACCGCCTGGCCCCTGGAGAACGCCGTGTTCAGCGCGGCCATGCTCGCCCACCGCCTGCCCTGGGCGGACGCACCCGCCCGCGCGCTCGGCCTGGACTCCCTCACCCGCGAAGGCGCGGCCCGCGGGGTCCTCGCGCACCTGCGCCGCAGCCGTTCCGGGCGCCCCGTGCGGCTGCGCACCCCGTTCGGCTCGTTCCTCGTCCCCCTCGGCGCGGCCGACACCGCCGGACTCCTCGCCGAGGGTGCTGCGTCGGACGCCCTGGCCCCTGCCGTCCGGCTCGACGCGGCCGGCCGCCGGCACGGCCTGTACCCCCACGTCCCGCTCCCGCCGGACGCCGCGCCGTCGGCGGCCGCGTGCGCCGGACCGCTGGCCGAGGAACTGGAGCGGGTGGCCTCCGCCCGCCGGGACGACCACGCCCTACCCTGGGAGGTCTGGCGGCCGGGACTGCTGCGGGCCGCCCGCCGGGTGGTCGCGGGCGCGGCTGCGGCCGACGACACCCTGCTCAGCGAGGTGCTGCTCAGGACGGCCGGGGCTGCGGGCAGCCGCACGTACGACGGGCGTGCGGCCGCCCTGAACCGGCGGCTCGCCCCCTTCCTGGCCGACCCCGAGCCGGGCTCGGTGGCCGCAGGCCTGGCCCGCAGCCGAGCGGCCGGGCCCCTGGTGCCCGCCGCCCGTACGCAGGCCGAGCCGCCGCCGGGGCACGGCCGGCCCGAGGCGGCGCTGGCCCACACCCTCGCCGTGGTCTCCGAGGCGGCCGTCACGACCGCCCTCCAAGCGCTCGCCCTCACCGCCGCGGGCGTTCCGGGCGCGGCAGGGGGCCCGGCCGCGGCCGTGGCGCTCGCGCTCGACCACTTCCCGCCGGTCGAAGCCGTCGTGCACCCCGTCCGCACCCGCTTCGTATGGGACGGACTCGCCGTCGAGGCGGGCACCGAGATCCTGGCCGCCCCCGGCTGGCTCCGGGAGGCTGCGGTCACCGCCGAGGCCGGCGACGGCCCGGACGCCCCCCGGCCCGACGGGCCCTCGCCGTTCTGCGGATCGGCGACCGGCTGCACGACCACCGCCTTCGCCGTCGGGGTCGCCGAGGAGATCGTGCGCTTCTTCACCGAGGCCGCCCGGCCGGCCCTGCTGTCCCCGGCCCTCGCCCCGGACCGCATGCCGTTCACCCTCGCCCCGCACACCCTGCTGGTCGCCCTCCCCGCAGCCGGCGCCGTCCCGCCGACCGCACGCGCCGCCACCCCGGCCTCGTACGCGGCACTGGCCCGCGCCGACGCCGACCGCCTCGACGGGCACGCCCGCAGCCTCGCCGCGTGCGCCGCCGAAGCGGGCTGGAACGGCGACGAGGTCGGCGAACGCTTCCGGATGCACCTGCTGGAGCACGCGGAACGCTGCACCCGCGCCGCCACCGACCTCCGCACCGCCGCCCGCCACCTCGCCGACTGACCCGCCTTCCAGAAGACCGAGGGCAGGTGCCGTGGGCGCCGTGGCGCCCGCGGCACCCCGCCGCCCGGCGGAGCTGTCGATCCGGGTCCGCTCCTGTCGGATTCGCCGCTCGGCTCGGGCGGGCCGGGGCGTTGCCGCACCCGGCCACACGCGGGCGGCGAACTGCTCGGCTCCACGGCGAACTGCGTTCGCCGCACCGGCTACCGAACGAGGGCGTTCCGTCGCTGCCGTTCCCGGTCGACCATGGCCTGGACGGTGTCCTGGACCTCGGCGCAGAGCCACCGGGCGGCCGCCGAGCGGGCGCCGAAGCCGCGGGGCCGTTCGGGCGGCGCGATCGGCTCCCCGATGGTGATCAGCCACTTCGCCGGCAACGGGAAGGGCGAGGTCAGCGGGAAGTAGGGAAGGCCCAGGAGCCTCGCCAGCGCGGGCAGCTCCCCGATCTTCGGTGAGGACTCCTCTGCCCCGATGACGCTGAGCGGCACGATCGGCGCCCCGGTGTGCACGGCCGCCACCGCGAAGCCCGGGTTGAACGGCTGCAGCCGGTAGCGCTCACGGAACGGCTTCTCCAGCCCGGCGACTCCCTCCGGGAACACCGCGATCAGTTCACCGTCGTTCAGGCGCTGCATGGCTGCCCTCGCGTCGACGGGCACGCCACCCTTCTTCGCGGCGTACGAACCCAGTACGGGAAGCCGGAAGACGAACGGCGCGGCGAGCACGTACAGGGAGCGCTGCAGCGACCGGTGCAAGGCCTTCTGCAGGACGAAGGCGTCGAGGCCCCAGGCCCCGGAGTGATTGGAGACGAGCACGGCCGGGCCGTCGGCGGGAATGTTCTCCAACCCCAGCACGTCCAGCCGGAACCAGTCGTCGATGAACCATTCGAGCAGGCGCTCCCAGGCGTCCTCGCCGACGTCTCCGAGCAGCCTGCGCAGGAAGCGGAGCTCGCTCCCGGCGACCCCCATGACATCGGCCAAGCTCTCCGACACGAACGATGCTCCTGTCCCGTGCGCTGCCACGTCCCCTCGGGCGGGGACCCGCACCACCAACGGAGCCGGAGCCCGTCTGATCACGGAAACTCCCCGAACCCGAAAATCGCTTCTTGGTTCGACCCCCGTTGCCCCTCGACCACGCCACCCCGGGGCCGTTCCGCTCGGACGCCCTATGCATGTTCGTCACCAGCGGCAACGGGTGCTTCAGGAAGTACGGCGACCAGTTCTGGGTCCGGAACCGGGACGCCCCAGCCGTGAGCCTCGAAGTGCGGTGGGAGAACGACCTGTGGGACGGCAGTCGGTGGATGACCTACCGCGCCGGCAGATCGTGGCGGGTACGAGCTCCGGCCCCTGGTCCCCGTGGTACTTGAACGACGAGTGAGTCAGATCGGTTCCCGGTGTCCCGGGCGGCAGGTAGGCCGCAGGCCCGGTCCGGGGCGGAGGTCTTTCAGGGGCCGGCGGTGGTCGTGCCCGCCAGGGCGTCGCGTAGGCGGCGGGCCTCGCGTACCGGCTGGGACGAACCCGGCTGCGCGGCCAGGGCGTCGAGGCCTGCCAGGGCCCCGCGGGCGCCGCAGGTGCGGGCCGCGTTCGCGGCCAGGGCCAGGAGCGGTCCGTGCAGCCGGGGCGGCGCGCCCGAGTGGAGCGCGGCCAGCAGCTCGGGGAGAGCGGCGGCCAGCACCTCCCAGACCGCGCGGGCGCCGCCCGGCGGCTGCGCGGCGAGCCGGAGCGACTCCGTCACCGCCGACGGCTTCAGGGTGCCGAGCAGGAGCAGCCGGGCCAGCTCCCCGCCCAGCAGCGCCCCGTCGAGCCGGTCCCGGCCGGCCAGGGCCGTCAGGGCCGCGGCGGCCGCGGCCCGGTCGGGCTCCGCGGCCGCGCCCAGCCCGTACGCCAACGCCAGGTGCACGGCCGGACCGGCCGGTCCCGGGCTCTGCGCCAGCGCCGGCAGGAACTCCGGACTGCCGCTGCCGCCCTGGTCCGCTGCGGCCGCGACCTCCGTCAGCAGCCGGGCCGCGACGATCTCCGGATGCCACGGCAGGGCGGCCGCGGCGTGGCGCTCCCGGTGCCCGAGCAGCAGGTGGTTGCAGCCGATCAGCGGCTCGAACCGGCGGAAGAGCGGCCAGAACCTCCGGGGGAAGTCACCGCGCCCGTCGAGGGCCCCGGTGCCCACCAGGATCCGCCGGCCCACGCGCGCGCCGCGGCGCCGGCTCGGCGGCAGCGGATCACCCGGCTCCCGTTCCACGGTCGGTTCCGGCTGCGGGAGCCCGCCCCGGGCCAGCCACGCCGCGACCCGCGGCCCCTCCGGCAGCGTCAACTCCGCCGCGGCCCGCACGACATCCGCATCGGCCGGGCCGCCGCCGCAGCGCAGCAGGGCCTGCCCCAGGTCGGCGGGGCCGGGCCGGACGCCCGCCTGCTCGTACTCGGTCAGCCGCATCACCAGCTCCTGCGGGTCCACCGCTCCGTCCGCCCGGCTCGGCGTGGCCAGCAGCATCGGCACGGCCGCCCGCCGGCCGAGCCCCGCGCACAGCTCCGCGATGCGCTCGCCGAGCACCAGGTCGACCGCCTCGTGCAGGCAGGTCTCCAGCCAGGGCCGGCCGTCGCCCGGCTCGGCGGCCGATTGCGCCGGCGGCGCGGCGGCGCTGCGTACGACCGCCGCCAACCGCCGCGCGGCGGGGTTTGGCGGCCGCCGGACTCCGGCCCAGGCCTCCGCGACCGGCACCAGCGCCTCGGCGAGCGCGCCCCGGTCCCGCGCCGCCGTACGGACGACTGCGTCCAGCAGCGCTTCGTACGCCGCCGGGCTCCCGCCGTCCCCGGCGATCAGCTCCTCGGCCGCTGCGGCCACGTCCGCAGGCGCCGTCAGCGAGGCGGGCATGCCGTCCCCGTTCATCCCGCCCATGTGGCCCCCACACCCTGGTCCGTCCCGGCCGCCCGGTGGCGGCGCGCGAGAATACCAAGCGGGCTGCTCACGCCACCGCCCGCCGCTGCCGGATGAAGGCAAGACCCCTGACCGCTGCCGCTGCCGGATGAAGGCAAGACCCCTGACCGCCCCCGCTGCCGTAGGGGCGGGCGGACGCACCAACCAGCTCGTGGCCACGGGCCCCACCACGGCGCCCGGGCACCACTGCCGACGTTTCACACGGCCGGCCGGCCGCAGCCGACCCTGCACCCGGCCGGTCGTGGGATGCCGTCGGCCGGGGGGCTGGCTCGGGGTTCTTGGTGTTGCCGGAGGAGCGGCCGTCTGTGGCGTGCTCCCCGCGGCGCGGGAGACCGGGCATCCACCGGGCTCCTGCCCCGACGTTGGCCGGGTCGTGGGAGGTCGGCGTCGGGGCGTCAGCGGCCGTACCCGGGCACGGGGAAGGGAGCCAGGCCGAGCATCGCCGCCGTGAAGGCCGCGGCCAGGCGGTGCCACTCCGGCGCGGTGCGGAGCATGGCGTGGCCGCCGTGCGGCATGGCGATGCCGAGTACACGGGCGCCTGCCGCGTCGGCCCGCGCGAGGTACGACCAGGTGTCGACGGCCCGGGTGACGCGGTCCCGCTCGTCGTGCAGGGCGACGAGGTGCCGGCCGTGCAGTCCGCCCACCGGCTCGCCCGCCGGCCACCGCGGGGCGAGCGCGACGACCCCCTCGACGTGCGGATCCCCGACGACGCGCAGGGCCGCGCGGGCCCCCTCCCCGTGCCCCACCAGCACCACCGGCAGGGGGCCGGGGCCGGCCAGCGCACGCAGCTCCCGCAGGGCGCGTCGGGCGTCGTCGGCCGGGTCGCCGCGCGGGCGGTAGCGGACGCGCCCCACGAGGACCCGCTCGCGGCGCGTGGCGCGCAGGACCGCCGCCGCAAAGGGCCGCATGCGCAGCGCAGGCAGGAGGGTCCCGTGCGAGGGCTCCGCCGCCCGCCCGCCGCTCCCGGGCAGCAGCAGGACGGCGCCGTGCTCGGCGAGACCGCCGAGGACGGCGAGCGCCGGCCGGGCTGCCGCTCCCCGGGCGCCGCCCCTCCCCTCCGGGGAGCGGCTCGGTGCCGCGCCCCCGCGGTGCTGGTCCACTGGCTGCCTCCACCGCTCGACGCGCCGCCCGCAGGGGGCCGTTGCACCTCTCCTTCGGAGCCGCGGCGCCGCCGGATGGGTCCGCCGCGGGGCCACCCCACGCGCCATGACACGCGCCACGCCGCACGCCGCCCCGCGCACTTGATCAACTGCTGCGCGGATCGTTGCCGCCTCCCGCTGCCGTTGCGCAGGCTCGGGGTCGCCCCCCCGCCACCACCGAGAGAAGGGGACCGGATGTCCACCGCCGCCCTGCCGTCCCGCCGTACGCTGCTGGCCGGTGCCGCAGCCGCCGTGGCCGTCGCCGCGACCGCGACCGCGGGAGCACCGGCCGCCGCAGCCGCCGGCAGAGCCGGAGCAGCAGCCGGAGCCCCGGCCGGCGACGCCGGCCGCCCGGTCGTCCGCACCACCGCCGGCCTGGTCGCCGGGACCACCGTGGGCCGGATCGCCGTGTTCCGCGGGGTCCCGTACGCCGCACCGCCCGTCGGACCGCTGCGCTTCGCCTCCCCGCGCCCGCCCCGCCCCTGGCGCGGCGTCCGCGAGGCGACCGCCTTCTCCAGCCCCTCGTACCAGTCCGTCCTGCCCGGCAGCAGCGAGGACTCCCTGTACGCGAACGTCTGGACCCCCGACCCCGCCGGCTCCCGGCCCGTCCTGGTCTACGTCCACGGCGGCGGCTGGTTCCTCGGGGCCGGCAGCGAGGAGGTGTACGACGGGCAGCGCCTCGCCGACCGGGGCGACCTGGTCGTCGTCACCTTCAACTACCGCCTCGGCGCCCTGGGCTGGGGATCCCACCCCGATCTCGCGGACCCCGAGACCGGCCACCACGCCAACTGGGGCCTGCAGGACCAGGCCGCCCTCCTCCACTGGGTCAGGGCCAACGCCCGCGCCTTCGGCGGCGACCCGGACAACATCACCCTCGCGGGCACCTCCGCCGGGGGCTCCAGCACCTGGCAGCTGGCCCTGCTGCCCGAACTGCGGCCGGTCGTCCGCCGGATCGTGCCGATCAGCGCCGCCCACGTGTGGGCGCCCGCGATGGCACTCACCCCCGATGACTCCGCGAGCGCGTACGAGCGCCTCGCCGCGGCCCTCGGCACCACCGTCGCGGGACTGCGCGACGCCGACGCCGCCCGCCTGAAGTCGGCCTGGGAGCAGCTCTTCGCGGGCAGCCCGGAGCTGCGCGCCCTGGGCAGCGGGCGCGCCTACCGCGGCCCGGTCGTCGACGGGCACTGGATGCGCGGCTACGACCACGAACTGCCCACGCCCCGGGTGCCGGTCCTCTCCGTCCACACCGCGACCGAGGGCTCCTTCTTCACCGGCCCCGCCTCCCCGTCCCCCTCCCCGGCCCCGACGAACGAGGAGCAGCTCCACGCCGCCGTCCGGGCCTGCCTGCTCAGGGGCGCGCCCGCGGTCTCCGACGACCTGGTGGCCCGGTGCGTGGCCGCCTACAGGAGCGCCGCCCTGGACGAGTCGCTCCCCGCCGACCCGCTCTCCCTGTGGACCGAGGTGTGGGGCGACAGCCTGTTCCGCCTGCCCGTGGTCCGCCTCGCGGAACGGCACGCCCGCACCGGCACCTCACCCGTGTACGTGGCGGAATTCGCCCACCCGGTCCGGGCCCCGCACTTCGGGACCCCGCACGAGGCCACGTCCAGGTTCCTCTTCGGCACCCACCGGCTGCCGGGCCAGGCGCCGGTCTTCGGCGACACCGAGCTCGAGCGGACCGTCTCGGACGCCTTCATCGACCTGGTCGCCTCCTTCGCCCGCACGGGGGTGCCGTCCACGGCCCGGACCGCCGCCCTGCCCGCCTTCGCCCCCGGCCGCCCCACCGCCCTGGTCCTGGGAGGCCCCGACGTGACCCGCCTGTCCGAGCTGCCCAAGCAGCGCCAGCTCCGCTTCTGGGACGACTCGGGGTGGGGCCCGAGCTTCTGAGGCGGGCCGGGGCCGGACCGGCCGGACCGGTCCGACCGGCTGGGTCGACCCGCCCCGGTCAGCCCAGCCGGGTCGGGGACGAGGCCGCCGGGGTCAGCAGGCGCGCCTCGCCCGAGCCGTCGGCGGGGACGGTCCACAGGTCGCTGGTGTCCGGCGTACCGTCGGCGGGCAGGGCGTAGGCCAGGGTGCGGTCGTCGAGCCACAGGGCCTGGTCGTCCACGCTGCGCTTCTCCGCGAGCGGCTGCTCGCGCAGCGTCCGCAGGTCCAGCACGTGTTCGCGCCACAGCGAGGCGCCGCGCGCCACCCGCTTCTTGTACGCCACCCGCGTCTCGTCCGGCGACAGCGACGGGCACTCCACGTTCCGGGCCAGGGTGGTGACGCTGCGCCGTGCGATCGAGCCCTTGACCAGGTACGTCTGGCCGCCCGTGCCGAGCGTGGCGTAGAAGGTGTCGTCGTCCCTGGAGAAGGTGACGCCCCAGAAGTTCACGTCCCCCGCGGTGTACGGCCGGCCGTCCAGCTCGATGGCGAACTTCTCCAGGTCCGGCTCCAGGGTCCCGGTACGGGTGTCCGCGATCGCGGTGCGGGTGGAGAAGAAGGCGGCGCCGTACGACTCCCCGTTGACGAAGACGGTCCAGGCGGCGAAGTGGCCGCTGGGGGAGACCCGCGCCCGGGAGGGCGTGCCGGCGAGCGGGAAGCTGTGCAGCGTCCGCAGCCCGGAGTCGACGATCCGGGCCTGGTTGTCCTGGGCGAGGGCGCCCGGCCGGGAGTTCAGGCACACCCCGATGCCGGCGGCGGCGTGGAAGCGCCGGCAGGTCAGGTCGGAGGCGGTGCGCCCGCCCTGCGCGGTCCGGTCCGGCACGGACACGAGGGCGTCGCGGTGCGGGCCGGGTGCGCCGTTGAGGAACAGCAGCCCGTCCTTGCGGTCGAGGGCGACCTGCCCGCCGGCGACCGACGGATCGCCCGCCCGCGTCCGCCCGGCGCGGTCGGCGGCCCGTAGCACCATCGCGGTGCCGAGGCCGCCGAGGAGGAGCACGGCCAGAGCCAGGACCAGCAGTCGGCGGTTGCGCGTCATCGGTTCCCTCGGGGGCGTCGGGGCGGTCGGGTCAGGCGGTCTGCGTCCGGGCCGGGGTCGGCATCCGCATCGGCCGCATCGGCCTCGGCATCGGCTTCGGTACCGGTACGGGCATCGGCGTCCGGGGCGCGGCCCGGCGCCGCCGGGCGCAGTACGCGGCCGGCGACGGCGGCGCAGCAGCACAGGCCGGCGGCCGCCGCGGCGAGCGCCGGGGCGGCACCCCACACCGTCCACGCGGCCCCGAAGGCCAGCGAGCAGCCGAAACGGGCGAGCGCCTGACCGGTGCCGACCAGCGCGAGCCCGGTTCCGCGCAGCCGGGCCGGGACGGTGGCGGCGACTGCGGCGGGCAGCACCCCGTCGGTGGCGGCGTAGAACATGCCGTGCAGCGCGAGCACGACGTACGGGAGCACGGACCAGCGGGGGGCCCACAGCAGCAGTCCGTACCCGGCGAGCAGGAGGGCGTGTCCGGTCAGGAAGACGGTGCGGCGCCCGATCCGGTCGGCGAGCGCCCCGGCCGGCACGGCCAGCAACAGGAACACCGCGGCGGTGCCCAGCGGCAGCAGCGGGAACCACCGCTCGGCGATGCCGGTCCGCTCCTGGAGCAGCAGGTAGAGGAAGGCGTCGCTGACGGTGGTCAGGCCGAGCAGGGCGGCGCAGACGGCCAGGGCGCGCAGTCGCGGCAGCCGCAGCAGGGCCAGGGCCGCGCGCAGGTCCACCGCTTCCGGCCGCCCCGGGTCCGCCGCGGACGCGGCCCCGGCCGGGGCCCCCGGTCCCGCGGGGTGTCCCCCGGACGGCACGAACAGCACGAGCACCACGACGCCGAGCACGGCGACGCAGGCGCTGACGCCGAACACGGCGTCGTAGCCGCCCACCGCCGCGTTCAGGATGAAGAAGGCGGCGAGCGGTCCGAGCAGGGCCCCGGTGGTGTCCATCGCGCGGTGCACGCCGAAGGCGCGGCCCTGTGACGCCGCGGGAGTGGACAGGGATATCAGCGCGTCGCGCGGGGCGGTGCGCAGGCCCTTGCCGGTGCGCTCCAGGGCGAGGACCAGGCCGACGACACCGAGGCTGTGCGCGAGGAGCAGCAGCGGTTTGCACAGCGCGGACAGGCCGTAGCCGATCCCGGCGACCAGCTTGTGGTTGCGGACCCGGTCGGCGAGGTGCCCACCGGCCAACTGCACCAGCGAACTGACCCCGTTGTAGACGCCGTCGAGGGCGCCGAAGCCGAGCGGGCTCAGGCCCAGCCCCGCGACCAGGTACAGCGGCAGGACCGCGGTGACCATCTCGGAGGAGACGTCGGTGATCAGGCTGACCGTCCCCAGCGCCAGCACGGCGGGGGCGACGGCGCGGCCCCGGGCGGGTGCGGGACCCCCGTCCGGCGGCGGTGGCGTCTTCGCGCCGGCGGGCGCGGAGCGGTCCGCGAGGTACATGCGCAGCAGCTCCCGGTGCAGACGGCGGACGGGGGTTCGATCACTCGCACGTGCGAGGGGAACCCTATTGCTTGTACGGGCCATCCGGGTGCCGTACGGCCCGATCGACCGACCCGGACACGGGCACCGACACCGACACGGACACCGACACCGACACCGACACCGGCACGCCGGCCGCCCGCGGGCACGAGCGGGCCGGGTGTGGGACTCAGCGCTCCCGGCTGCTCTCGTCGCGCAGCCAGGTGGAGAAGTCCCCGCTGCGGATCGCCCTGCGGGAGCCACGGCGGGCGGCCAGCGCCGCCACGACGAACACCAGCACGCCGGGCAGCAGCCGCGGTTGGTCCCGGAGCAGGACCCGCAGGTCCCCCGCCCCGGTGCGCGCGGACGGGGCGGCTGCGCCCTCTCCGGCGGCTGCGCCCTCGCCGGCGGCCCGCCCCGACGCCTGCGCCGCCTGGAACCTCTCCAGCTCCGCGGACGAGGTCGCCGCCCGCACCTTGCGCCGGATCAGGTCGGCCCACGTCCGCGGGGGATGCACCACCACCCGGGCCTCCTCCACCACGCGCCGTTCGCCGGGCCCGAAGGCGAGCGACGCGGCCAGGTCGTCGGCCATCAGCGGGGGCAGGGCGGCGATCCGCGCGTGCCCCGACTCGGTCACCGCGATCACCCCGCGCCCGAACAGCCCCTCGCGCACGGCCGGCAGCCGCTGCCAGACGCGGTAGTACGCCCGGACCGGCCAGGCGCTGCCCGCCAGCGGGATGTCACGCCCGGGGGCCGCCGCGAGCAGCTCCGGGCCGGCGGCGAGCGCGTCGGCCAGCGCCGCGACGTCGGACGCCCCGAGCTCGACGTCGGCGTCCACGTACAGCCGGGGGAACCCGTGCGCGTGCTCGTCGCCGACCCGCAGGGCCGTGTGCTTGGAGGGGGTCGGGATCTCCACCACCCGTACCCGGGGTCCGCGCGCGCCCGCCACCGCCGCGGTGTCGTCCGTACAGCCGTTGCAGACGACGACGATGTCGGGGCCGCCTTCGGCCAGGAGTGCGTCGAGGAGACGGCCGATGACCCGGCCCTCGTTGTGGGCCGGTATCACGATGCTGGTCACCCCGGAAGTATGCACGCTCGAACGCCGGTACCGACCGTTTCCGTCAACTCTCCACGGCCGTACGCCCGGTGGTCTAGATTGAACGCAGCCCGACCGGATTCGGAGTGCCCGTACGGCACCGGAATCCAAAGGGAGCAGGGCAGTTGGGGGTAGGAACGGGTTCGGCGGCGTGGGGGAACAGGCCGCCTGCCCGTGGCCGGACCGGTGCGAGGGGCGCCGGACGGCCGGGGGGCTGAAGTACGTGCACCACGTGGGGCATCGGTCGTGGGGGGCCACCACCGCCCGGCGGAGACGGACCGGCGCACAGGCGCCGGGACCCGCGGTCGTCGGCGGCACCGCCTTCCTCGGCGTTTCCTGCGCACTTCCTTCGCACGCGTCCCGGCCATGGTTGTCGACACGCCCCCGGGCGTGCGCGGAAGGAAGGGAAACGCTGTGAAGGACACCGCGAAGGACGCCGCGAAGGACGCCCGGCGCGACGCCGGAGCCGCAGGGGCGGCGCCGGCCGAGCCGTTAGGCGTGGCCGTCGTCGGAGCGGGCTACTGGGGCCCCAACCTCGTCCGCAACTTCCAGGGCAGCGCGGACTTCCGGCTCCGCTGGCTCGTCGACCTGAACGTGGACCGGGCCCGGCAGGTCCTCGGCCGGTACTCCACGGTCCAGGCCACCTCCGACTACGAGGCGGTCCTCGCCGACCCGGAGGTCCGGGCGGTCGCCGTGGCCACCCCGGCCGGCACCCACCTCGACGTCGCACTGGCCGCCCTGCGCGCCGGCAAGCACGTCCTGGTGGAGAAGCCGCTCGCCGCCACCTACGAGGACGGGCTCCGGCTGGTCGCCGAGGCCGAGGAGCGCGGCCTGACGCTCATGTGCGACCACACCTACTGCTACACCCCGGCGGTGTCCCGGATCCGGGAGCTGGTCCGCTCCGGCGAGCTCGGCGACATCCAGTTCTTCGACTCGGTCCGGATCAACCTCGGCCTGGTCCAGAAGGACGTCGACGTCCTGTGGGACCTGGCCCCGCACGACCTCTCGGTCCTCGACTTCATCCTCCCCGAGCACGTCCGCCCCGTCGCGGTCGCCGCGCACGGCGCCGACCCGATCGGCGCCGGCCAGTCCTGCGTGGCGTACCTGACGCTCCAGCTCAGCACCGGCGCCATCGCCCACGTGCACGTCAACTGGCTGTCCCCGGTCAAGGTCCGCACGACGATGGTCGGCGGCTCCAAGCGCACCCTGCTCTGGGACGACCTCAACCCCACCCAGCGCATCGCCCTGTTCGACCGCGGCGTGGACCTGACGGCCCCGCAGGAGATCGGGGAGGACGAGCGCCGCGACATGCTCGTCTCCTACCGGACCGGCGACATGGTGGCGCCCGCGCTCGGCGAGAAGGAGGCCCTGCGCAGCATGGTCGAGGAGTTCGCCGCCGCGATCAGGACCGGGCGGCCCGCGCTCACCGACGGCCGGGCCGGGCTCCAGGTGCTCGACATCCTCGAGGCCGCCTCCCGGAGCCTGGAGTTCCGCGGAGCCGTCGTCGGACTGCGCACCGGGCGCTGACCACCGCGCACGGCAGCAACGCACCGCACGGCACCACACCGCACCGCATCGCCACGGACCGCACGGCACCGCGCCGCACGGCACACAGCACATGGCAGATGGCACACCGCACCACAGCACACGGCACCACACCGCACGACATGACGAACCAGTGGGGGCAAGGCGTTGAGCAGCGTACGAGGCAAGAGGATCCTGGTCACGGGAGGGGCGGGCACCATCGGCTCGCACGTGGTGGACCTGCTGGTGGACAACGGGGCGCGCGAGGTCGTCGTCCTCGACAACTTCGTCCGGGGCAGGACCGCCAACCTGGCCCGCGCCCTGCCGAGCGGCGTCGTGGAGGTCGTCGAGGGCGACATCCGCGACGCGGCCGCCGTGCGCAAGGCGACCGAGGGCGCCGACCTGGTGTTCCACCTGGCGGCCATCCGGATCACCCAGTGCGCGGAGGAGCCGCGGCTGGCCAACGAGGTCATGGTCGACGGCACCTTCAACGTACTGGAGGCCGCCGCGGCCGCGGGGGTCGGCAAGGTGATCGCCTCGTCCTCGGCCTCGGTGTACGGGCTCGCGGAGTCCTTCCCGACCACCGAGCGCCACCACCCGTACAACAACGACACCTTCTACGGCGCGGCGAAGGCCTTCAACGAGGGCATGCTGCGCAGCTTCCACGCCATGTACGGCCTGGACTACGTGGCCCTGCGCTACTTCAACGTGTACGGGCCCCGGATGGACATCCACGGGCTGTACACCGAGGTGCTGATCCGCTGGATGGAGCGGATCGCCGCGGGTGAGCCGCCGCTGATCCTCGGCGACGGCACCCAGACCATGGACTTCGTCCACGTCCGCGACATCGCCCGGGCCAACCTGCTGGCCGCCGAATCGGACCTGACCGACGAGGTGTTCAACGTCGCCAGCGGGACCGAGACCAGCCTGCTCGAACTGGCCGTCGGCCTGCTGGAGGCCATGGGCGCCGACGGCATGGCCCCGGTGCACGGCCCGGCCCGCGCCGTGAACGGCGTGACCCGCCGCCTCGCGGACACCTCGCAGGCCGCGCAGCGGCTCGGCTTCACCGCCGGCATCGACCTGCGCACGGGGCTGCGGGACCTGGTGGAGTGGTGGCGGGCCGAGCGCGCCGCCGACGCGGCGGGGGAGGCCGGCCGATGAACGCCCCCGACACCGGGACCGCGGCGGACACCGGGACCGCGGCGGACAGCCGGACCGCGGCCGACACCCGGACCGCGCCCGCGCCCGCCCGCATCCCCGTCATGGTCCCCTGGCTCGGCGAGGAGGAGGCCCGGGCCGCCGCCGACGCGGTGCTCTCGGGCTGGGTGGCCCAGGGGCCGCGCGTCGCGGAGTTCGAGCAGGCCTTCGCCGAGCGGGTCGGGGCCGAGCACGGCATCGCCGTCAGCTCCTGCACCACCGCCCTGCACCTGGCGCTGATCGCCTTGGACCTCGGCCCCGGCGACGAGGTGGTCGTGCCCTCCCTCTCGTTCATCGCCACCGCCAACGCGGTGCGCTACCTGGGAGCCCGCCCGGTCTTCGCGGACGTCGAGGAGGCCACCGGCAACCTCACCCCGGCCACCGTCGACGCCGTGCGCACCCCGCGCACCAAGGCCGTCCTCGCGGTCCACCAGGGCGGGGTGCCGGCCGACGTGCACGCCCTGCGCGCGGCCTGCGCCGAGTGGGGCTCAGCCCTGCTGGAGGACGCCGCCTGCGGCATCGGCGCCACCGTCGGCGGCAAGTCCGTCGGCCACGGGGCCCTGCTCGCCGCCTGGTCCTTCCACCCCCGCAAGGTGATCACCACCGGCGAGGGCGGCATGATCACCACGGACGACGCCCGATGGGCGGAGCGCCTGCGCCGGCTGCGCGAGCACGGGATGAACGTCTCCGCGGCGCAGCGGCACGCGAGCAGCAAGCCGATCGCCGAGAGCTACCTGGAGGTCGGCTACAACTACCGGATGACCGACATCCAGGCGGCGGTCGGCCTCGTCCAACTGGGCAAGCTGGACGAGATCGTGGCCCGCCGGCGGTCGCTCGCCGCCCGGTACGCGCAGCAGCTGGCCGGCATCCCCGGCCTGCGCCCGGTCCGCGACCCCGCGCACGGCCAGGGCAACTTCCAGTCGTACTGGGTGCTGCTCACCGAGGACTTCCCGGTGGGCCGGGACGAGCTGCTCGCCGCCCTCGCCGAGGCCGGCATCTCGGCCCGGCGCGGCATCATGGCCGCCCACCTGGAACCGGCGTACGCCGGCCACGGCGCGGCCCCGCTGCCGGTCACCGAGCGGATCACCCGCGACTCGCTGATCCTCCCGCTGTTCCACTCCATGACCGAGGAGCAGCAGGACCGGGTGGTGGCGGTCCTGCGCGAACAGGCGGCCGGATGACCGCGAGGGGCCCCGCCGGCGGGACGGCCGCGGCGGGCGCCGCCGCCCGGACCGAGACGGCCACCGAACCCCTGCTGATCGTCGGCGCGGGCGGCTTCGCCCGCGAGACCGCCGAGGCGGTGCGGGCCGCGGCCGCCGCCGACCTGGCGCTGGGCCGCACCCCGCGCCGGCGGGTCGCCGGGCACCTGGACGACGACCCGGCCCTGCACGGCACGGAGGTCGACGGGGTGCCCGTCCTCGGCGGCAGCGAGCTGGTGCACCAGCTGCCGCAGGCCGCGGTGGTGGTGTGCGTCGGCAGCCCGCGCGACTACGCCGTGCGGGCCCGCCTGGTGCGCCGCCTCGGCCTGCCCGCGCGCCGCTACGCGACGGTGGTCCACCCCACCGCCGCCGTCTGCGCGTCCTCGGTGCTCGGTCCCGGATCGGTCCTGCTGGCGCACTGCGCCCTGACCGCGGCCGTACGGGTCGGGGCGCACGTGGCGGTGATGCCGCACACCGTCCTCACCCACGACGACACGGTGGCCGACTACGCCACGCTCGCCTCCGGGGTCCGCCTGGGCGGCGGCGTACGCGTGGAACGGGGCGCCTACGTCGGCGCCGGCGCCCTGGTCCGGGAGTACACCACGCTCGGCGCCTGGTCGCTGACGGGCATGGGAAGCACGGTCCTGGCCGACGTGCCGCCCGGCGAGGTGTGGGCCGGCAGCCCGGCCCGCCGGCTGCGCGCGGCGGACCGCACGGCCCTGGAGGAACTGCGCACCGGGGGACCGGTCGCACTCGGCAAGCAGACGGCCGACCGCAGGCCGCAGACACGCAAGGGGAGCACAGCCGGATGAACCAGATACCGCTCGTCGACCTGAAGGCGGCGCACGCCGAGGTCGCGGAGGAAGTGGCCGCCGGGTTCGCGCGCGTGCTGGCCGGCACCGCCTTCATCGGAGGCGAGGAGGTCCGCGCCTTCGAGCGCGAGTACGCCGCCTTCACCGGGGTCGCGCACTGCATCGGCGTGGCCAACGGCACCGACGCGCTCGAACTCGCCCTGCGCGCGGCCGGAGTGGGCGTCGGGGACGAGGTGGTGCTGCCCGCCAACACCTTCATCGCCACCGCCGGAGCCGTCGCCCGCATCGGCGCCCGCCCGGTCCTGGTCGACTGCCTCCCCGACACCCTGCTGATCGATCCGCAGGCCGCGCTCGACGCCGTCGGCGCGGCCACCCGCGCCGTGGTGCCGGTCCACCTGTACGGCCAGTGCGCCCCGGCGGCGGAGCTGGCCGAACGGCTCCCCGGGCGGACAAGGGTCGTCGAGGACGCCGCCCAGAGCCAGGGCGCGAGCCGGGGCGGCCGCACCCCCGGCAGCGGCGGCATCGCCGCGACCAGCTTCTACCCGGGCAAGAACCTGGGCGCGTACGGGGACGCCGGCGCCGTCGTCACCGACGACGAGGACACCGCCCGGCTGGTCCGGGCGCTCGCCAACCACGGCGGGATCGCCAAGTACCAGCACGACACGGCCGGCTTCAACAGCCGCCTGGACGGCCTCCAGGCCGTGGTGCTCCGCGCCAAACTGGCCCGGCTCGCCGAGGGCAACGCCGCCCGCCGCGCCGCCGCCGCCCGCTACGACGAACTGCTCGGCGGCCTCGCGGCCGCCGGACGCCTCACCCTGCCGGTCACGGCGCAGGGCAACGTCCACGTCTGGCACCTGTACGTCGTACGGGTCCACGGCGCGGACCGCGACGCCGTCGTCGGCAAGCTCAACGCGGAGGGCATCGGCGCCGGCGTGCACTACCCGGCCCCGGTCCACCTCACCGCGGCCTTCCGGCACCTCGGCCACGGCCGCGGGGACTTCCCGCACGCCGAGCGGGCCGCGGACCGGATGCTCTCGCTCCCGCTCTTCCCGCAGATCACCGCTGCCCAGCAGCAGCGGGTCGTGGACGCGCTCACCGACGCCCTGCGCTGACACAGACAAGAGGTACAGATGAAAAGACGGACGAGGCTGCTCAGGTACGGCCTCTTCACCGTGGTCGCGGCCCTGATGGCCACGGTCCTCCCTCCGGCCGCGGTCGCGGGTGCGGCGGACCCCTGCGGTCCCGGCATGAACGCGATCGTCTGCGAGAACTCCAAGCCGGGCACACCGATGTCCGACTGGTTCGCGCCGAGCGCCTACGGCGACATCAAGGGCTTCAGCGCCCAGATGAGCGTCCAGGCGGGCGAGACCGTGCAGTTCAAGATCCAATCGTCGACCCCGTACCACGTCTCGGTCTACCGGCTGGGCCACTACGGGGGCAACGGGGCCCGCCTGATGTCGAGCGCGGCGCAGGCGGCCCAGACCTACCCGGCGAACTTCCTGCCGGGCGGCCAACCCCGCTCCTGCACCACCAAGGCCGCCACCGGCCTGGTCGACTGCGGCAACTGGCCCGTCACCGCGACGTGGACGGTGCCCGCCGACGCCGTCTCCGGCGTGTACATCGCCAACTTCGACCAGGCCGACGGCAACGGGGTCATGCCCTACCCGTTCGTCGTCCGCAACGACTCCAGCCACTCCGACATCGTCGTGCAGACCAGCGACGAGACCTGGCAGGCGTACAACAACTACGGCGGCCAGGACCTCTACGACGGCGGCGGCCCCGCCCCCGACGGCCGGGCCTACGAGGTCAGCTACAACCGGCCCATGGACATCGGCGGCGAGAACGGCATCTACGGCTCCGAGTTCCAGATGCTGTCCTGGCTGGAGCGCAACGGCTACGACGTCAGCTACGTCTCCGGCATCGACATGTCGACCCGCGGGGCGACCCAGCTGCAGAACCACAAGGTCTTCATGTCCTCCGGGCACGACGAGTACTGGACCCAGGAGCAGTTCACCAACGCCCTGAACGCCCGCAAGGCGGGCGTCCACCAGACGTACTTCAGCGGCAACGAGATCTTCTGGAAGACCCGCCTCGCCCCCAGCATCGACGGCGCCAACACCGCCAACCGGACCCTGGTCTGCTACAAGGAGACCAAGCTGTCCTTCCCCCAGCCCAACGGCGTCCCCGACCCCAGCGGCACCTGGACCGGCACCTTCATGGACCCCGCCAGCGCCGCCAACGGGCGGCCCTACCAGCCGGAGAACCAGCTGACCGGCACCCTGTTCAGCGTCAACGGCTACCGCAGCGACGCCATCACCGTCCCCGGCCAGTTCGCCAAGATGCGGCTGTGGCGCAACACCAGCGTCGCGAACCTGACCCCTTCCCAGACCGCCACCTTCCCGACCGGCACCCTCGGCTACGAGTGGGACAGCGACGTCGAGGACGCGGCCCGCCCGCCCGGCCAGATCCAGCTGTCCTCCACCACCGTGGACATCGGCGACGGCAAACTGCGCCTGGACTACGGCAACACCTACGGCAACGGCACCGCCACCCACAGCCTGGTCGCCTTCCGCGACCAGACCTCCCGCGCCCTGGTCTTCGGCACCGCCACCGTCCAGTGGTCCTGGGGCCTGACCAACATGCCCACCGGCAACCCCGACACCACGGTGGTCACCGAGGACAAGCGGATGCAGCAGGCGACGGTGAACGTCTTCGCCGACATGGGCGTCCAGCCCAAGTCCCTGCAGAGCGACCTGGTCGCGGCGACCGCGTCCACGGACACCACCGGCCCGGCCGTCGCCGTCACCAACCCGGCGGCCAACGCCACCGTGCCCGCGCTGCGCCCCGTGACCATCACCGGCACCGCCGCCGACAGCGGCGGCGGCGTGGTGGCCCGCGTCGAGGTCTCCACCGACGGCGGCACCACCTGGAAGGCGGCCACGGGCGTCGGCTCGTGGAGCTACAAGTGGACCCCGACCACGCCCGGGTCCGCCCAGATCAAGGTCCGCGCGGTGGACGACAGCGTCAACATCGGCGCCACCACCACCGTGCCGCTGACCGTGGGACCCCAGCAGTGCCCCTGCACCGTCTGGCCGGCCGCGGCCGTGCCGGGCACCGTCAACGCCGGCGACGGCAGCGCCGTGGAACTCGGCGTGAAGATCCGCTCCTCGGTCCCCGGCTCGATCACCGGCGTCCGCTTCTACAAGTCCCCGGCCAACACCGGCACCCACACGGGCAGCCTGTGGAGCAGCACCGGCCAGCGCCTGGCCACGGGCACCTTCACCAACGAGACCGCGTCCGGCTGGCAGCAGCTGAACTTTTCCTCCCCGGTCCCGATCAAGGCCAACACCACCTACATCGCCTCCTACTTCGCCCCCAAGGGCGGGTACTCCTTCGACAACACCTTCGCCTCGGCCGACGCGGGCCTCGCCCCGCTGACCGCCCTGCGCAGCGGCACCGACGGCGGCAACGGCGTCTACCGCTACAGCGCGACCGGCGGGTTCCCGTCCACGGCCGCGAACGGCAGCAACTACTGGGTCGACGCAGTCCTGGACACCGCCACCGCCAGCACCACCCCGCCCACCGTCACCTCCACCACCCCGCAGTCCGCGGCGATCGGCACCGCCATCACGGCGGAGGTGAAGGCCACCTTCGACGAGGGCATCGACGCCGACACCCTGGCGTTCACCCTGAAGGACCCCGCCGGCGCGACCGTCCCGGGCAGCAAGGTCCTCGGCGCCGCGAACAGCGCCACCTTCACCCCGTCCACCGAACTCGCGCTGAACACCACGTACACGGCATCGGTCCAGGCCTCCGACCTGTGGGGCAACGCCATGGCCGCTCCCGTCACCTGGAACTTCACCACCAGCACGAGCCCGCCCGCGGTGAACTGCCCCTGCACCCTGTGGAGTGCCACCGCCCAGCCGGCCACCGCCGGCGTCACCGACGACACCAACTCCGTCGAACTGGGCACCCGCTTCCAGTCCGCAGTCGGCGGCTACGTCAGCGGCATCACCTTCTACAAGGGCCCGGGGAACACCGGCACCCACACCGGCAGCCTGTGGAAGGCCGACGGCACCCTGCTCGCCACCGGCACCTTCGGCAGCGAGACCCTCTCCGGATGGCAGCAGCTCCACTTCGCCACCCCCGTGCCCATCACCGCCGGCACCACCTACGTCGCCTCCTACCACGCCCCCAACGGCAAGTACGCGGTCGACGGCGGGTACTTCACGGCGGCCCACCGGTCCTACCCGCTCGTCGCCCTGGCCGACGGCCCCGGCAGCGGCAACGGCCTCTACAAGTACGGCGCCTCCGCCGCCTTCCCCACCAACACCTACGGCTCGGTCAACTACTGGGTCGGCCCCGTCTTCACCACCACCGCCCCGGCCTCGCTCGCTGCGGACGGATCCACGGAGGTGACCGGCCAGTGAGCACCGTCAGCGTCGTCATCCCCTGCTACAGGTACGGCCACTTCCTCGCCGACTGCGTCCGCAGCGTCCTCGACGAACAGGAAGGCGTCGACGTCCGGGTCCTGATCATCGACGACGCGTCCCCCGACGACTCCGCGGACGTCGCCCGCGCCCTCGCGGCCGCCGACCCGCGGATCGAGGTGCACGTCCACGAACACAACAAGGGCCACATCGCCACCTACAACGAAGGCCTGCTGGAGTGGGCCGACGGGGACTACGTCGCCCTGCTGTCGGCCGACGACCGGCTGGTCCCCGGCGCCCTGGTGCGCGCCGCGGCCCTGCTCGACGCCCACCCCGAGGCCGGCTTCGCCTACGGCAGGCCGCTGCGGTTCCAGCACGGCGGACCGCTCCCCGCGGCCCGCACCCGCAGCACCGGCTCCGTGGTCTACCCGGGGCACTGGTGGCTGGAGCGGCGCTTCCGGGAGGGCACCGGCTGCATCACCTCGCCCGAGGTGGTCGTCCGCACCGGCCTCCAGCGCAAGGTCGGGGGCTACGACCCCGACCTCCCGCACGCCGGAGACATCGAGATGTGGATGCGGCTCGCGGCGCACGCCGACGTCGGCTACGTCCGCGGGGCCGACCAGGCCTTCTACCGCGTCCACGGCAACAACATGTCCACCACCGACTTCGGCGGACAGCTCGACGACCTGCGCCAGCGCCTCGTCGCCTTCGACGCGGTCCTGGACAAGTGCGGCGACCTGCTCCCGGACAAGGACCGGCTCTCGACCGCGGCCCGCACCCGGCTCGCCCGGTACGCACTGCGCCGCGCCTACCGCGCCTACGACCGGGGCCGCACCGCCGTGGTGCCGGTCGAGGAGCTGGAGGCCTTCGCCGCCCAGTGCCTCCCGGGCTACACCGCGCTCGGCGAGTACCGGGCGCTGCGCCTGCGCAGGCGGATCGGGGCCCGCGCCATGCCGTACCTGCAGCCGCTGGTGCTCTCGGCCGTCGCCGACCGGGGCCGCGAGTGGCTGTGGTGGCAGTCCTGGAAGCGCCGAGGGATTTGATGGACCGTCCGCACCACCGCCCCGTCCGCGGGGCACGGCCGAAGCGCCGGCCCGCCTCCTCAGCGGGCCGGCGCACCCACCGGCACCGGTACCGGCACCCGTCCCGCGTTCCCGGAACCGGCGCCGGCGCCCTCGCGCCGGAGCCGGTCCCGGCACACCAGCAGGCGGTCGGTCCACAGGGCGAAGGCCACCCCGCACACCGCGGCCAGCAGCACCGCCCCGGCCAGGGCGCGGCTCTTGGTGCCGCTCTGCGCGACCGGCGTCGGCGGGACCAGGACGGACACGCTCATCCGGGCCGCCTCCGGGATCTGCTGTCCGGCCTGGAGGTCCGCGACGTGCCGGGTGTACACCTCGACGACGGTCTTCACGGCCCGGTCGGCAGCGCCGGGATCACGGTGCTCGGCCTGCACCTGGAGCGAGGGGATCAGATAGCGGGGCGTGACGCTGGTGCCGCTGTTGCGGGGGATCAGCCGGTACGTGCCCCGCACCCCGGCGGCACGCAGCTCGGCCGCCCCGGCCGGCGCCTCCAGCTGCTGCACCGCCGCGTAGGAGACCGCGGCCAGCGGCGGCTGGAGGTTGGCGAGCTGGTTCGGGTGGGTGCCGGTCACCGGCGGTTTGACCACCACGATCGCCGAGCTCACGTACGCGGGGGCGGGGCGCAGCAGCGGTACGGCCCCGGCCGCCGCGAGGACGGCCGCGCCCACGAGCACGTACCAGCGGCGGCGCAGCGTGCGGAACAACTCACCAGGCGACACAGGATTCCTTCCGTCGCACCCGATCCTTTCAGGACGCGCAGCGGCCCGCCATCGGTTCCGGTACCTCCCTGCCGGCCGCCGGGGAGGCGACCGTGAGCATCGGCGAGATCCTGGCGGTGCTGCGGCGCCGCTGGTACGTGATGGCCTCCCTGACCCTGCTCGGCCTCTTCGCGGGCCTGCACCTGTACCGGTCGGTGCCGGTGGAGTACCAGTCGCAGAGCTCGGTGGCCCTGCTGGACTCCGCGGCCGTCGCCGAGCTGGCCCCCGCCTTCGGCAACCCCATCTCCAACGCCGGCGGTTCACTGGTCGTCACCGCCGACGTGCTGATCAGGACCCTGTCGGGAGCCGACGCGGCACGGGACCTGCAGGGGCTGGGCGTGAGCGACCCGTACACGGTCGGCTTCGCCGCGAACACCTCGGGCCCGATGCTGACGCTGACCGTCACCGGCCGGGACCGGGCCAAGGTGCTCAAGGAGACCAGCACCCTCACCGCCTTCGCGGGGGAGCAGCTCAACGCGCTGCAGGCCGCCTCCAAGGTGGAGCCCGCCTACTTCGTGCAGACCGCGCCCGTGGTGCTGCCGCAGACCCCCAAACCGCAGCTGAAGAGCCGCTACCAGCAGGTGCTGGCGGTGGTGATCACAGGCTTCACCGCCGGTTTCGCCCTCTCCTTCGTGACGGAGACCCTGGCGGCGTACCGGCGCCGGCGGCGAGAGGCCGCCGCCGCGGCGGCCGCGGCCGGGCAGCAGCCGAGGGGGCGGCGCCCGCGCCGCCGGCCCCGCACCCGGCAGCTGGACGCCGTCGCCGTCCTCACCGGCTACCTGGCCCTGGCCTTTTTCATCCCCTCGAACCTGACCCTGCCGGGCCTGGGCGGGGTCGGCACCCCCGCCAACGTGTGGGCCCTGCTGGGCCTGTTCTGGTACCTGGCCACCTGGATGACGGGCCGCGTCCGGCCCGCCCCCGGCACCCGACTGCCCCGCGTCGTGATGTGGCTGCTCGCGGTGTCCGTCCTGGCCTCGTACCTGGCCGACGCGGTCCGCGGCAGCTCGCACAAGGAGGTCCTCGGGGCCGACCGCGGCCTGATCGGGCTGCTGGTGTGGGTCTCGCTGGTGGTGCTCGTCACCGCCGGCATCCAGGACCGCGCCCGCCTCGACGTCCTGCTGCGGCGGGCGGTGGTGATGGCCGCGATCGTCGCCGCCATCGGCTACTACGACTTCTTCACCGCCAGCAACATCGCCGAGCGGATCAGCATCCCCGGCCTCCAGTCCAGCGTCGCGAAGATCACCACCCTGGACCGCGGGGCGTTCACCCGGCCCCGCTCCACCACGGCCCAGCCGCTGGAGTTCGGCGGCATGCTCGCCCTGCTGCTGCCCTTCGCCGTGCAGCAGGCCTTCGACCCGGTCCGCGCCCACCTGCGCGCCTGGCGCCGCTGGGGCCCGGTGGTGCTGATGGGCGGCGCCCTTCCGCTGACGGTCTCGCGGACCTCCATCATCGGCGCGCTCATCGTGGTGCTGGTGATGGTGCCGCGCTGGAAGCCGCAGCGCCGCTGGACCGCGATCGGCCTGCTGCTGGGCTCGGTCGCCTGCTTCAAGGTCCTCGTACCCGGCCTGATCGGCACCATCACCACGCTGTTCGGCTCGTTCCTGTCCAACTCCGACAGCAGCACCCAGGCCCGCACCGTCAAGTACACCGCGATCGTGCCCTACCTCGAGGAGCGCCCGCTGTTCGGGCGGGGCCTGGGCACCTTCACCCCCGACCTGTACTTCTTCACCGACAACCAGTACATGCTCACCCTTGCCGAGATGGGCCTGCTGGGCCTGGCCGCCCTCCTGGCGCTGTTCCTCACCGGGATCCACCAGGGCGGGGCCGTCCGCCGCCTCGCCGCCTGCGAGTCCGACCGCGAGCTCGGCCAGGCCTACTTCGCCTCGGCCCTCGTCGCCCTGGTCAGCAGCGCCACCTTCGACGCCCTCAGCTTCCCGATGTTCGCCGGGATGTTCTTCCTGACGATCGCCGCCGGCGGCAGCCACCTCGGCTTCCTCCGGCGTGCCACGCCGCAGTCCCCTACCACGGAGCCCGCATGTCCTCCCGTCACCCCGTCCCGGGTACCGGTCCCGTAGCCGTCCTCGTCGTCACCTGGAACAGCGCCCGCGTGCTGCCCGGGTTCCTGGCGTCCCTGCCCGAGGGCATGGCCGGCCTCGACTGGCACCTGGTCGTCGCCGACAACGACTCCGCCGACGGCACGGTGGACCTCGTCCGGTCGCTGGCCCCCGACGCCACGGTCGTCCGGACCGGCCGCAACGCCGGCTACGCGGCCGGGGTCAACGCCGCCCTCGAAGCCGCCACCGCCCGGTACGGCGACGACCTGCGGGCCGCCCTGGTCTGCAACCCGGACGTCCGCATGCGGCGCGGCTGCGCCCGCCTCCTCGTCGACGCCCTCGACGCCCCGCTGTCCGGCGGCCGCCGCGTCGGGATCAGCGTCCCGCTGCTGTACGAGGAGGACGGCACGCTCCAGCACTCGCTGCGCCGCGAGTCCCGGGTGGCGCGCGCCCTCGGCGAGGCGGTGATCGGCAACCGGCGGGCCGGCCGCTTCCCGCGGTGGAGCGAGCTGGTGACCGACCCGGAGGCGTACGCGCGGGCGACCGTCACCGACTGGGCCACCGGGGCCCTGATGGCCCTCTCCCGCGACTGCCTGGACGCCTGCGGCGCCTGGGACGAGTCCTTCTTCCTGTACTCGGAGGAGACCGAGTACTGCCTGCGCGCCCGCGACCTCGGCTTCGCCACCCGGCTCGAACCCGGGGCCTCGGCGGTCCACCTCGGCGGGGACTCGCAGGTCTCCCCGCGGCTGTGGACGCTGCTCACCCTCAACCGGGTGCGGCTCTACGGCCGCCGGCACGGGGCGGCGGCCACCGCCGCCTTCCGCGCGGCCGTCCTGCTGCGCGAGACCTCCCGGGCGGCGCTGGGCCGGCCGGCCAACCGGGCCGCGGCCCGGGCCCTGGCCAGCCCGTCCGCGCTGCACACCACCCCGGGCCCCTGACCGGCCCCCGCCCCGAAAGCCGGGTCACCCGGAGGGCGCCCGCCCGTCCCACGCGGTGTAGAAGCTCTCCGGGTTGACCAGGTACCGGACCGTCGGCCGGGGCAGGTGGCGGACCTCGTGGCGGCGGCCGTAGCGGCGTACGAGCTCCCAGTCCTCCCGCGGCAGCACCTCGGGCGTCCGGCGCAGTCGGCTGAAGTGCAGCGCCCGGCTGCGCCGCGCCACGAACGCGTTGGTGTCGAGGAAGGCCTCGTGCGCGGCCCGGCGCCGGTCGAAGGGCACCGACAGCACGTCCCGCTCGGAGCCGTCGGGCAGCACCCGGCGCAGCGCGGTGTACACCCCGTCGGGCCCGCCGGGCGCCTCCAGGACGGCCAGGGCCTGAGCGAGGTGGTCCGGCTCCCAGAGGTTGTCGTCGTCCAGGAAGGCCACGTACCGCGAGCGGGTCAGCCGGATCCCCACGTTGCGCACGACCCCGGCCGTGCCCGTGTTGCGGACCAGCGACACCGCGAACAGCCTTGGATCCTCCGGGAGTTCACTCAGCCCCGCTCCGTCGTCCACGACGATGACCACCTGGTCCTGCACGGTCTGCGCCAGCGCCGAGCGGACCGCCGCGCGCAGCGCCTCGGGCCGCCGGTGCGTGGCGATCACGGTGGCCACCAGGGCGTGCGGCGGCCGGCCCAGCAGGGCGGCGAGCCGGGCCGTCTCGGCGTCCTCGAAGCGGCGCAGCCGCACCGCCGACGGGGCGAGCAGCACCTTGTTCCTGGCCTCGAAGAGCACCAGCCAGCCGAAGGCCCGCTTGAGCAGCTCCCAGGGGGCACGGGCGATGCGCCGCATGAGGTCCTTCCGGTCGTCAGGGGGAGATCGGGGGTTCGACGGGCACGCCGCCGGTCGTGCGGTTGCCGCGCCACACGTTGCCCGCACCGCCCGCGTTCCAGGCGGTGGCATGGCCGTACGCCCCGGCGGCCGCGTGGTACTCGGTGGAGAAGACGTTGTCGGTGACCTGGATGTGCGTCGCGCCCGGCCCGCCCGCGTAGAGCGCGTACGCCCCGCCCGCCAGCCAGTTGCGGTCGACGGTCACCGAGGAGACGGTGCCGGTGTCGGCGAACAGCCCGATCGCGGCGGTCGCGCCCTGGTCGACGCGGACCGGGTTCAGCAGGGTGTTGTGGCGCACGCTGAGGCGGCCCTTGTTCCCGCCGCCGCTGATGACGGCGTCGGTGTGCTGCCACTCGCCGCCCTGGTTGCGGAAGGCGACGATGTCGTGGACGTAGTTGTCGTGCAGGTCGCCCTGGCCCATGGACAGCGCGTTGCCGAACACCGAGATGTCGCACCAGCCGACCTCGATCGAGCTGGTGCCCATGTTGGACACGGCGTAGTTGACGCCGCCGTTGTCGGGCCCCTTGCCCGGGACGGCGGTGATCGTCGTGTGCAGGACCTTGAGGCCGCCGTAGCCGGGGCGCAGGTTGATGCCCCACCAGTTCGCCGAGGTGATCCGGCTGTCGATGACGGTGACGTCGTTGGCGTAGACGTCCAGCGAGCCCTTGATGTCCCAGCCGCGGATCACCGTGCCGTCGGTCTTGACCGACATGTTGCCGGTGTCGTGCCGCTCCAGCCCGGTCCGCGGGCCGGTGCTGCGCTCGTCGGGGAAGCCGCAGGCGCCGGGGGAGGAGCAGGGCCCCGCCGGGCTCGGTGCGCCCGGCCCCGTGGGGGAGCCGGGGGAGGGCGAGCCGGAGGACGTGGCGGGGGAGGGGCTCGCCGTCCCCGTGGCGCCCGGGTCGGCCGAGGGCGCGGGCGGGGCTGCGGCGCTCGCCCCGGGGCCCGGGCAGTCGAGGGCGCTCTGCGGGCAGGGCCCGGCCGAGGGCTCGCCCCTGCCGGTGCGCTGCGCCTGGTACAGGGTCAGGACGACGGCCAGCAGGAGCCCGGCCGCCAGCCAGGCGGCAAGCCGCTTCCGGTCGCGTGCCACGGCGGCTACTCCCCGGCCGCCGCGGCCGCACCGGCGGACGCGGTCGCACCGGCGGACGCGGTCACGCCGCCCGCCGCGCCGCCCGCCGGGGAGCCGCGCAGGAAGCCCCGGCCGGGCAGCACGCACACCGCGTAGCAGACGGTGCCGGCGGTCGCGGTCGCGAGCAGCGCGAGGACGCCGTCGCCGAGCAGCCGCTCCAGGCCGAGGAGCACCCCGGCCATCACGGCACCGCCCAGGAACGGCCAGGCACACGCCCGTCCCACGGTCCCCACCCGTACCCCGCTGCGGTGCAGGGCCAGCAGGAACACCGGCACCACGACGACCCCGGCCACGAGCACGTGCCCCTGCGCCACGCCCACGATCCCCCCCGCTCCGGCGCCGGCCACCAGCACCGGGACCAGGACCACCAGCCACAGCCCCTGCACCCCGATCAGGGAGCGGCGCTGTCCGACGGCCACCAGGCAGTCGTACGCCAGCTCACAGCCGATCCGGACCAGGCCCAGCGCCATCAGCCAGGGCAGCGCGCCCGCCGCGGGCAGCCAGCGCTCCCCGTACACGAGCCCGATCACCGGCCCCGCGAGGACGGCGAGCAGCACGCACAGCGGCACGGTGCCGGTCATGACGACGCCCATGGCCCGCCCGAATCCGCCGGCCAGCGCCCCCGGCGACTCGGCCAGCCGGGAGAACCCGGCGAAGGACACCCGGCGGGCCGCCTCGGAGATGATCCGCACCGGCCAGCCCGAGATGTTGAAGGCGAGCACGTAGAACCCGAGGGCCGCCTGGTCGAGGGCGGAGCCCACCACCATGGTGTCCACGTTGACCACGCCGAGCGCGAGCATGCTGGCGCCGGCGAGCGGCAGCCCGAACCGGAGCAGCGCCCGCGCCTGCACCGCGTCCCAGCCGAACCGCAGGGTGCCCGGAGCGGCCAGGCAGCAGCCGACGAGGGCGGCGGCGTTGCCGGCGACCGAGCCCCAGGCGAAGCTCATGGCGCCCCAGCCCCGGACGGCCAGCAGCAGGGTGACCGCGGTGCTCAGGACGAAGTTGACGGCGTCGACGGCCATCCGGCGGCCCTGCGCGAACTCCCGGGTGAGGAAGCCGGCCGGGACCTGCGCCAGGCCGTCGAGGACCACGCACGCGCACATCACCCGCAGTACGCCGTCGGCCCCGGGCGCGCCGAGGACCCGGGCCACGGCGGGCGCCGCCGCGAACAGCGCCGCGTACAGCAGGCAGCTGGAGGCGGCGCTCAGGGTGAGGACGGTCGGGGCGAACCGGCGCGGGTCGCCCTCCCAGCGCACGAGGGCCAGGGACACGCCGAGTTCGTTCGCGGAGAGCAGGACGAGCAGGACCGTCTGGGCGATCCCGTAGACGCCCCACGCCTCGGGGCCGAGGAAGAAGCGGGCCAGGACGATCCCAGTGGCGAAGTTGCCGAGCCGCATGACCACGGTGTTGACCAGGCTCCAGCGGGCGGCCGAGCCGACCCTGCGCCCCAGGGACGGGGCCGGTGGCGCGGCCGCCGCCGGGGCCCCCGCTTCCGTACCGGCTCCGGTGCCGGTGGCCGGGCCGGTCACGGCGATCCCCCGGTCCGGTGCGCGGCGCCCGGCAGGGCGGGCTCCTGCGGCACGGACGCGGCGGCGCCGGACCCGGCCGCGCCGGGCTCGGACGCCTCGGACCCGGCCGCCCCGGCCCCCTCCGGTGCCGGCTCGGGCGCGGCGGGCCGGTGCCGTCCGGGCTTGCCCGGGCCGCGGCGGCGCGCCTCGACGAAGAAGGTGGCCACCAGGCTCAGCACGAAGCCCAGCACCCCCGCCATGACCAGGTACTGGATCCGGGTCTTGGTCTGCGGCTCGGGCTTCTGCGGCGGGACGATCGTCGCCATCCGGATCATCGCGTCCGGCGCCACCGACTGCTGGGCCTGGAACTCCTTCAGCCGTTTCTCGGCGTACGCGGTCAGCAGCTGGTCCGACCTCAGCACGGCGGCCGGCTCGGTCCCGGTGGCGCTCAGCCACATGAAGGGCCCCTGGGCATTGTCGGCGATCTTCGCCTCGTAGGTCCCGGTGACGCCCTGCGCCTTCAGCTCGGCCCGGGAGGCGTCGGAGTTGAGGTTGCGGGCCAGGCCGTCGGCCATTCCGGTGAGCGAGGACTGCGTGCTGAGGAAGGGGTTGCCGTCGAAGGCCACCGTGGCCTTCTTCGAGTTCAGGAGCGTCACCGTGCTCTGCGAGGTGTACTCCGCCGGGACCAGCAGGTACACGCCGGCGACGAGCGCGGCCGTGAGCAGCAGCCCGGGCAGCAGGACGTACCAGCGCCTGCGCATGACCCGCCAGATCTCCGCGAGATCCATGGTCTTCCCCCTCGCGGCGGCGCCCCGGGCGGAGCGCCGCCGCCCTGTTTCATTGCGGTGGTTGCGGTGTGGTGCGGTCTTGCAGTCGTACGGCCCTACGGTGCGCGGTGCGCCCGGGGCGCCAGGTCGGTGGGCCGCAGCCGGGTCCGCGCGCTCCCGCCGTCGAGCAGGACCCGGGCGATGCGCTCGCTCGCGCGGCCGTCCCACAGCTCGGGGCAGCGCGGCGCGGGCGGGTCGTCGAGCACCCGGTGCACGGTGGCGGTGATGCGCTCCGGGTCGGTGCCCGCGAGGACGTTGGTGCCCTCCTCGACGGTGATCGGCCGCTCGGTGTTCTCCCGCAGGGTCACGCAGGGCACGCCCAGCGCGGTGGTCTCCTCCTGGACGCCCCCGGAGTCGGTGAGCACCAGGCGGGCGCCGTCCTGCAGGGCGATGAAGTCCAGGTACCCGGCGGCCGGCACGAGCCGGATCCCGCCGGGCACGCCGGCCTCGGCCAGCCGGTCGGCGGTCCGCGGGTGCACCGGCCACAGCAGCGGGCAGCGGCCGGCGACCTCGCCGAGGGCCTTCAGCAGCCCGCGCAGGGCGTCGGGGTCGTCGACGTTGGCCGGCCGGTGCAGGGTGACCAGGCCGTACCCGCCCCGGGCCAGCCCGTGGCGCTCGAGCGCGTCGTTGGCCCGGGCCCGGTCCAGGTTGGCCAGCAGCGTGTCGATCATGACGTTGCCGACGACGTGGACCTGGTCCTCCCGGTACCCCTCCGAGCGCAGGTTCGCGGCCGCGTCGGGGGAGGGGGCCAGCAGGTAGTCGCTGACCCGGTCGGTCGCGACCCGGTTGACCTCCTCCGGCATGCTCCAGTCCCGGCTGCGCAGGCCCGCCTCCACGTGCGCGAGCAGCGGGCCCGCCTTCGCGGTGACCAGGGCGCAGGCCAGCGTGGAGTTGATGTCGCCGACCACCACGACCGCGTCCGGGGCCAGTTCGCCGAGCAGCGGCTCGAAGGCGGCCATCACCCGGCCGGTCTGCTGGGCGTGGGTGCCGGACCCGGCGCCCAGGTACCGGTCGGGCGGGCGGATGCCGAGGTCGCGGAAGAAGACGTCGTTCATGGAGGCGTCGTAGTGCTGGCCGGTGTGGACGAGCACCACCTCGGCGCCGTGCCGCTCCAGTGCGTCCATCACCGGTTTGATCTTCATGTAGTTGGGCCGTGCTCCGGCCACGCAGACGATCCGGGGCATGGGGTCAGAGCACCTCCACGGTGGGTCCGGACATCCGGTTGCGGCAGTCGAGGACGAACGAGGCGTGCTCGGTGACCATCGCGTAGTCGAAGGAGTCGTGGTCGGTCAGCAGGACGACCACGTCGGCGGCGGAGAGCTCCTTGCGGGTGGGCTCGACCCGGGTGAGCCGGGCGTCGACCTCCACGCTCTCCACCACGTGCGGGTCGGCCGCGCGCACCTTGGCCCCCATGTCCAGCAGGAGTTGGGCGATGCGCGCGGACGGCGACTCCCGGGCGTCGCCGGTGTTCTTCTTGTACGCGAGCCCCAGCAGCAGGATCCGCGAGCCGTTGACCGAGCGGCGCCTGTCGTTCAGCGCGTCGATGACGCGGCGCGTGACGTACTCGGGCATGTGGTTGTTGATGTCGTTGGCCAGTTCCACGAAGCGGAAGTTCTGGCCGAGTTCGCGCTGCACCCGCCACGACAGGTAGGACGGGTCGATCGGCAGGCAGTGCCCGCCGACCCCGGGGCCGGGGGTGAACTTCATGAAGCCGAACGGCTTGCTGGACGCCGCCTCGATGGCCTGCCAGACGTCGATGTCGAGGTGCCGGGCGAACATGGCGATCTCGTTGACGAGGGCGATGTTGACGTGCCGGAAGGTGTTCTCCAGCAGCTTGGCGAGCTCGGCCTCCTTGGGCGAGCGCACCGGCACGGTGGTGTCGACGAGCTCCCCGTAGAAGGCCTCCACCGCCTTCAGCGAGGCCGCGTCGACACCGGAGACCACCTTCGGCGTCTGCTGGAAGCCCCACACCGTGTTGCCGGGGTCGATCCGCTCGGGGCTGTAGCCGAGGTGGAAGTCGGCCCCGGCGCTCAGGCCCGAGCCGTCCTCCAGGATGGTGCCGAACAGCTCTTCGGTGGTGCCGGGGTAGGTGGTGGACTCCAGCACGACCGTCGCACCCGGCCGCAGGAACCGGGCCAGGGTGTGCGCCGACTCCTCGATGTAGCGCAGGTCCGGGGCGCCGTCCTGCAAGGGGGTCGGGACGGTGACGACCGCGACGTCGAAGCCGCCGCAGTCCCGCGCCAGTTCACTGGGCCGGTACGTGCCGCGCTGCAGGGCGCGGGCCAGCCGCTCGGAGGAGACGTCCTCCACGTACGACTCCCCGGCGGCGAGGCTCTTGACCCGCCGCGCGTCGACGTCGTAGCCGATCACTTGGTGTCCGACCTCCGCGGCCCTGATGGCCAGCGGGAGGCCTACGTATCCCTGTCCCACGACGACGACGCGCATCAGTGACTCCTGTTCGCGGAACCGGCAGACGGCGTCCGGCGGATGAGCTCCCGGACGGTCATGAGGAGGAAGGCGGTGTTGGTGGTGGCGTAGCGCTTGCCGAGGCGGCGCGGCTCCTGCAGGGCCCGGTAGAACCATTCGAGCCCCAGGCGCTGCCAGAGCTGCGGGGCCCGTCTGGTGATGCCGGCCAGGATGTCGAAGGAGCCGCCGACGCCGTGCACCACGTGGGCGCCGGTGCGCTTGCCGTAGCCGGCGGTGAAGATCTCCTTCTTGGGGGAGGTCATCCCGAGGAACAGCAGCTGCGCGCCGCTGTCGGCGACCGCGTCGGCGACCGGCCCCTGCTCGGAGTCCTCGAAGTAGCCGTTGCGGCTGCCGGCCACCCGCAGCGCCGGGAACCGCTCGGCGATGCGGCGGAGCATGAGCTCCAGGACGTCCTGGCGGGCGCCGAGCAGGTAGACGGGGATGCCCGCGGACTCGGCCGCGGCCAGCAGCCGCATGAACAGGTCGATCCCCGCCACGCGTTCGGGCAGCCGGACGCCGAGGACGCGGCCCGCCCACACCACGGCCTGGCCGTCGGCCAGTACGAGGTCGCAGCCGGCGACCGCCGCGGCGAGCCGCGGGTCGCGCCGCATGTTGACCAGCTTGGCGGCGTTCACCATGCCGATCTCGATCTGCTCCCCGCGCCGCACCGCCTCCAGGCAGCGCTGCACGGTCTCGTCCATGGTCAGGGCGTCGAGCGTGACCCCGAACAAGGACACGCGTCGGCTCATCCGTCCAACCCCCCGAGCCAGGCGTGGAGCATCCAGCCGAACTCGTACGGCCGGCACTCGCGGTCCACCGCGAGCGGCCGGAAGACCCGGTCGAGCGGGGCCAGCCGGGCCTGCGGGGCCACCCGCGTGGTGAGCCCGCGGGCGGCCCGTACCGCCTTGGCCGGGTCGCCGCGGTAGACCTTGCGCCAGGTGACGCCGTAGTCCTCGCGGATCATGGGCTCGCGCGGAGCGCCGTCGGGCCCCTGCAGCTCGGGCACCTGCACCATCCACGCCAGGCCGCACCGGATCGCGGCCCCGAAGTCGGTGCCGCCCGCCTCGGCCAGGTCGAACAGGGCGGTCGGCGCCATGGCGTGCTGGTGCACGCTGTACACCGGGTAGCCCTCCACCACGCCGCCCGTGCGGGAGTCGTAGTGCCACCACCACTGCCCGCCGTCCCCCTGCAGGGCGCAGATCCGGGCGGCGCAGGCGTCGGCGGCCTCCAGGGCCTGCGGGTCCGTGCCGCTCGCGTGCAGCCGGGCCAGCGCCTGGAGGGGATAGGTCTGGTCGGCGAAGCAGGCCACGTGCGAGCGGTATCCGGGGACCAGCCCCGGGCCGGTGGCGTGTGCGAAGAGCGGCACGCTGGGCGTCCTGGCCGCCAGCAGGCGGTCGCGTGCGGCCGCCAGGCGGTACTCGACGTCCGCCGAGTTCCGCGCCGCGGCGAGGGCGGAGAGCACCCAGGCCGCCTCGACCGTGTACTGCGGCCGGTCGGGCACGTCCAGCGCGGCGACCCGGGCGAGGGCGTCCGCGAGCTTGGGATGGCCGGTCTCGGCGGCCGCCCAGGCGATCAGCGCCGCGTCACCGAGATTGGGCACTGCGGGCAGCCGCTCCACCAGCAGCCCGGTGAACTCCTGGGCGGAGTGTCCGCCGAGCACGGCACGCTGCCGGTCCTCGGGCAGGAACCGCGCGCCGAGCGCGGTGATGGCCGCGTACCGGGTGCTGGTCCCGCGCCGCTCCACCCGGCGGGTGCCGTCGCGGGCGATCCTGCCCGCCCGGGTGAACACGAAGGTGTCGGCCCCCGGCACGTACATCTCGGGCAGGCCCGCCTCGGCCAGCGCGAGCAGCCGCTCGGCGAGCGCGTGCAGCGGCGGGTCCTCCTGGGCCAGTGCTCCTAATCGTGCGGCGGTCGCGGTCACCGGGCCCCCACCCCTGCCCCCCGCGCACTGCGCGCACCCCGTATGTCCGAGCTGCACGGCTCCAACACACCTACCCCCTCTGATCGCTCCTGGGACACGGCGGGCGGCGGCGTCCGGCAGGGGGTGCGCCCACGACGTGCGCGTTGCGCGTGACGGTGCACGACACGACCGCGCCGTGCTGCGCACGGCGCACGACGGCGCGCACGTACCGGCGGTGTGATCCTCCTGCGGCACGAGCCGTCCGGGGCCGCCCACTGGATCCCCCCAGCGATGCCCCGTCGTGTACAACCCCCCACTGAACCAAGCCTGTTGCCTGCTCAGATCCCGTGTACACGGACAAGGTATGCCCAAGGATGTTCGTTGATTGCGGTTTTGAGGAAATGCCGGTGACCCAAATTCCGACGCACCGTCAGGTCGGTGCGCGGGCCGGTGCCGGGCCGGTGTCCGGGCGGTGTCCGGCCGGTGTCAGGCCAGCTCGACCAGCGATCCGTCCTTCTCCTCGTGCAGCGCACCGGTGCGCGGGCACTCCCACACGCCCGGCCGCCCCTCGCACTCCACCAGCCGCACCCCGGCCCGGCCCACCCAGCCGATCCGCCGGGCGGGCACCCCCGCCACGAGCGCGAAGTCCGGCACGTCCCGGGAGACGACCGCGCCCGCCGCGACCAGCGCCCACCGCCCCACGCGCACCCCGGCCACGCACACCGACCGGGCCCCCAGCGAGGCCCCCTCGCCGACCACCACGCCGGCGGCCTCCCAGTCGTCCCCGCGCTTGAGCCGGCCGTCCGGGTCGACCGCCCGCGGATAGAAGTCGTTGGTCAGCACGGCGGCCGGCCCCACGAACACCCCGTCGCCGAGGACCGCGGGCTCGTACACGAGCGCGTAGTTCTGCAGCTTCACGTGGTCCCCGATGTGCACCCCCGGACCGACGTACGCACCCCGCCCGACGATGCAGCCGCGCCCGAGCCGGGCCTCCTCCCGTATCTGCGCCAGATCCCAGATCGTGGTCCCCTCCCCGAGTTGGGCGGTGTCGTCGACCTGGGAGGAGGGCTGGATGCGGACACTCACGGCGGTCCCCTTACGGCTCGCGAGGCGTTCGGTCACGCGCGCCGCTGCGGCGCACGCCCGGAGCATATGCGCCGCCGGCCCGTCCCACCCGCCGGATCAACGGACCGGCCGGGAACCGGACGTGGCGGCAGGCGGCGGCGCGTACGCCGTCGGGCCGGGCAGCGGACGCGCCGGCGCCCCGCGGCGCTGCCGCGACCCGGCAGCGCCGCCCGCCGCTCAGGGCCGGATGCCGTCGCAGGCGATCATCAGGTGGCGCGGGCCCCGCAGCACCGCGTTCCGGCGGTACGGCGGCGGATCCTCCAGCAGCCGCGGGTTCTCCAGCCGCCGCGCCAGCTCGCTCAGCGCGAGCTGCGCCTCCAGCCGCGCCAGCGGCGCACCGAAGCAGCTGTGGATGCCGCTGCCGAGCCCCAGGTGCTGGATGTCCTTGCGGTCCGGGTCGAAGCGGTCGGGGTTCTCGAACCGCTGCGGGTCCCGGTTGCCGGCCGCCAGCACCAGCCACATCGGTGCGCCCTTGGGGATGGTGACGCCCCGCACCTCCATGTCGACCAGCGGGGTGCGCTGCGGCAGCAGCTGGACCGGCGGCTCGAACCGCAGCAGTTCCTCCACCAGCGGCACCGCGAGCCCCGGCTCGGCCCGCAACCGCTGGAGCACGTCCGGATGGCGCAGCAGCGTCAGCATGCCGTTCGTGATCAGGTTGACGGTGGTCTCGTGCCCGGCGATCAGCAGCAGCGCCGCGGTGCTCAGCAGCTCCATGGTGGACATCGACTCGTCCGGGCCGTGCCCGGCCGCCAGCTGCGACAGCATGTCGTCGCCCGGGTTCTTGCGCCGCTCCTCGATCAGCCCGGCCAGGTACATGCCCAGCTCCATGCGGGCGTCGTGCGTGGTCTTCGCCCGCTCGGCCGCATCCGCGTCCGGATCGGGGTCCAGGCTCGCCGCCAGCGTGTCGGCCCACACGTGGAAGCGGGCCTCGTCCTCCCGCGGCACCCCGAGCAGCCGGCAGATCATGGTCACGGGGAACGGGTAGGAGAACTGGTCGACCAGGTCGATGCGCTCGGTGCCGGCGGTGTTCCCGCCGGCCCCGTTGCCGAGGCCGTCGATGAGCCCCTTCACGATGCCCCGGAGGTCGTCGCGCATCCCCTCGATCCGGTGCGGGGAGTGCGGCGGCCCGAAGGGCCGGTTGGTCATCCGGCGCAGCCGGTCGTGCTCGGGCGGGTCCAGCTTCAGGAAGCTCGGCGGCAGCGCCCCCTCCTCCTCGTCGTCGGCCAGCGGGTCGCCGCCGGAGGCGGTGCGGTTGCGGGCGTCGGAGCTGAGCCGCGGGTCGTGCAGCAGGCTCTTGATCTCGTGGTAGGTGCTGACCACGTACGGGCCCTCCCCGTCGTGGTAGACCGGCGTCCTGCGGAGCTCCTCGTACAGCGGGTACGGGTTCGCGCGGTTCTCGTAGTCCAGGATCTGGGTCAGGATGCCTTGCTTCATGGGCGGGTCCTCCGGGAGCGGGCGTGCGGGGCGGTCAGTGCCCGGCGGGGGTGAACGTCAACCGCCGGTCGGCCGGCGAGTATCCGCTGAGCGTCACGGTCGGCCCGTGCGTGGGAACCGACGGGTCGGGGAAGTCCGCCGGCACGGGCCGGGCCCCCTCGGCGCGCCGGTCGACGTTGGTGAACGGCGGCGGGAACGGCGCGGTCGTCTCGATCTGCCGCTCGTAGAACTCCAGCCAGCGCGCGTTGTCGAAGGTGACCGCGCCGATGACCCGGCCCTGGTACCCGTACACGCCGGTGAACCGGCGCTCGCCGAGCGAACCCTGCGTGATCATGATCTCGGTGCCCATCGACGGCACGCCGACGGACTTGATGTTCACGCCGAACTGGGACGACCAGAAGGCCGGGACCCAGAGGTGGGGGCGCCGGTCGGTGCTGTCGCTGAGCATGTTGTGGGCCGCGGTCTCCGCCTGGGAGACGGCGTTGCCCCAGTGCTCCAGCGACAGGAACTGGTAGCCGAACAGCGGGTGCGGGGAGCGGGCGACGTCGCCGGCCACGTAGACGTCGTCGGTGACGATGCCCCGGATGTCGAAGGCCCGGCAGCCCGCGTCGCAGGCGATGCCGCGCGGCCCCGCGCCCAGCCCGGAGCCGGCCAGCCACTCGGTGTTGCGCTGCGCGCCCAGCGAGACGACCACCACGTCGCATTCCAGCGTGGTGCCGTCCGACAGGTGCGCGGACCGGACCCGCCCGGTGGAGTCGCCCTCCAGGCCGGTCACCATGACCCCCGTGCGCAGGTCCACCCCGTTCTCGCGCTGCAGTTCGGCGGCCACCGCCCCGATGACCCCGCCGAGCGCGCCCACCAGCGGCGCGTCGGCCCGCTCGGCGACGGTGACCTCGAGCCCGCGCTCCCGGCAGGCGGAGGCGATCTCCGACCCGGTGAACCCGGCCCCGATGACCAGCACCCGGCGCGGCCCGGCGTCCAGCCGCTGGGCCAGCGCCGCCCCGTCGTCGCGGGTGCGCAGCACGAACACGCCGTCGAGCTCGCCCTCCGCCTCGTTCGGCCACGGCCGCGCCCGCACGCCGGTGGCGATCAGCAGCCGGTCGTAGCCGACCTCCTCGCCGTCGGCCAGTCTGACCCGGCGGGCCGCCATGTCCAGGCCGGTGGCCGCCACGCCGAGCCGCCACTGCGCGTCGACCGCGCGGCGGCGGGGCAGGGCGGTGTGCTCGGCGCGGGCCTTGCCCAGCAGCACCTGCTTGGACAGGGGAGGCCGGTCGTACGGCTCGTGGGGCTCGTCGCCGATCATGGTGAGGGAGCCCTTGAAGCCCTTCTCCCGGAGGGTCTCGGCCGCCCGCAGCCCGGCCAGCGACGCGCCCACGATGACGATCCGGCCGCCCTGCCTCAGGTTCTCCAGCGCCGTGTCAGGCATCGCGCGCCTCCAGCTCCTCCACGAGGATCGCCTGGACGGGGCAGGCCGCGGCTGCCTGGGCCACCCGCTCGCGCTGGGCGGCCTCGGCCTCCGGGTCGTACAGCAGCCCCTCGTCCCCGTGCATCGCAAACACGTCGGGCGCCAGGAAGGCGCACTGCGCGTACCCCTGGCATCGGTTCAGATCGACGACAAGCCTCAGCAAGGTGCGGTCCTTTCGGTGGTCCCCCGGGGCTTCCCGGCCAGCGTGCGGTCGGCGGCGGCCCGGGGCCCGTCCTGGGCGGCCGTTGGGGTGAGCGCGGCGAGCGCTAGGCGGTGGGCCGGCGGGCCGCGCGCAGCACGTAGAGGCTGACGGCCAGGGCCCAGGCGGGGAACGCCAGTTCCGCCCAGGGCACGGAGGAGCCCAGGGCGAGCAGCACCAGCCCGACCGCGTACCCCAGCAGGCTCAGCACCCGGGGGAAGACCCCGAGCCTGTGCCCGATGGTCGAGGTCGCGATGACGAAGACGGCGCCCATCCGCATGCCGTACGCGGTCAGCAGCGTGTACGCGTAGTGGCGGCCGAAGTCCTGCGGCTGGTCGGCCGCCAGCACCGTGCCCGCCGCGGCGGCCGCGCCGAAGAGGCAGGCGACGAAGACCAGCCCGCTGCCGAGGAAGACGGTGGCCAAGAAGCGGTCCTCGGCGTCCCCGGTGTGCTCGCGCAGCGCCCCCATGAACCACAGGAAGGCGATACCGGCGAACGGGACGAGCTCGACGGCCCAGTCCAGTGCGGCCCGGCGGCCCGGGGCGACGGCCACGTGCTCCCCGCCCGCCCCCGTCGGCAGGGAGATCCGGACCAGCACGATCGCCGCCGCCAGCAGCACGGCGAACACGACGCCCGCCAGGCCGGCGGCCTTCGGAGTGCCCGGATCGATGGTCCGGGAGCCACCCGGCGCGCGTTGTCCCATGCCCCCAGCAAGCCTGCCGGGGCGGGCCCCGGCCAGCGGAACCGGCCGCCCGGGTGACGTGGGGTGCCGCGCGCCGGCCCGGCCGGGCGGGTCAGTGCCCGGGTACCGCGCGGGGAACGGGCTCCCATGGGGAACGGGTCGCCCCGAAGCCGCTCTCGTGCACCCAGACGTGCGTGCAGGAGGGGCACTGCAGGTGCAGCAGGCTGCCCGTGTTCGCCAGCAGGTAGCGCCAGTGCCGCGCGCAGGTCCGCTGCGCCGCGCACGGGTCGCAGCCCTGCCGGTCGTCGCAGTTCGGACAGGCCACCCAGGCGCGGCGGCCCCGGTCGGCCTGCGGGTCAAGCGGCAGCACGGCCGCCGCCTTCGCGCGGGGGCAGCACACCCGCCGCGACCAGCTCCGCGTGGATGCGCTGCTGGTCGGCGTCGAGGCCGGAGTACAGCAGGGCGTGGGCGGCTTCCTCGCCGCGCAGCACCTCGACGGGGTCCCACTGCGGACCGAGGGCGGCCAGGACCTGGGCGCGGCGCTGCAGCTCCTGCGCGGTGAGGTCGACGTCGAAGGCGACCAGCGGGGTGCCGGAGCCGGGGGTCTGGTCGTGGGGGGCCATGCTCAGGAACTTAGGTATGCCTTCTCTCCCCGGTCAAGGGGAGGTGGGCAGGGTCACAGCGGGGCGGGGTCACAGCAGGCCGGAGGCCCGGTGGTCCCGCACCGGGCCTCGTACGGCCGGTGCTCCCGCACCGGGGCCGGACGGCCGGGGGCCGCACCGGCCTCGTACGGCCGGGGGTCCCGCCCGCCCACGGACGGCCCGGGCGGCCGGGTCCTGCGGCCGGGCCGGTCAGAGCCTCGGCGCCGACACGGGTACGCGCCGCACCGCGGAGACGGACCGGATCACGCCGCCGTCGACGTGGTTCGCCTTGAGCGCCTCGTACGCCTGGAGCAGCGCCCGGGTCCGGATCTCGCGACGGGCGGCGCAGGCCGTCAGGTCGCCCGCGCACTGCAGCTCCCAGCGGGGGAAGCGGCGCCGGGTCCGGGCCACGGGTGCGCTGGGCGCGAAGTACAGCATCGTGGTGTTCTCGTGCGGGTTGTGGGCCGAGCCCTCGTAGACCATCCGGCCGGCGGTCTCCAGCCGGTCCGCCAGGCGCGTGAGGGCGGCCTCCTCGGCCTCGGCCATGAACAGGCCGACGTGGTTCTCGAAGCCGTGGACGCGCTCCTGCGCGCTCACGTCGTCCTTGTAGCCGGGGCTGCAGCGCGGGAAGAGGAAGACCTCCACCTCCGGCGCCGGTTCGGTGGTGACGCGCAGCCGCGTCACCCGTATGTCCGCATCGTCCGGCAGCCAATGGCGCTCCACCAGACGGCGCTTGACCAGCACGCTCGGTATGGTGGTCGAGGCGCGCCAGCCGTTTTCCTCGAAGTACTCGAGAGCGGACTCGACCGTTTCCGGGAACAGTAGCGTTGCGCAATGCGAAACGACGCATCCGCTCTTGAGTTCCCGTTTGAGATCTCCCGGAATCCAGGGGGGGAGGAGAGCGTCCAGTGATTTGTTGGAGGCGTGGAGGGCGTAGTCAACAGCATGCTGGAGCCGCTGGACGTCGCACGGTTCGAACGTCACGGGATGCATGTCGCAGCCTTTCTGTTGCCGACACCCGATTAAAGCCATGTCACCCGTCAGGCGGCATTCGGCCCTACTCTGAATGGGTGAGCAAAAGTCGTTGACCTGCGCACCTTTGAGTTCTCCCGTGCCGCGGCCGGACCCCCTAAGGGATACGGGACCTGTGGCGGAAGGGTCTTCCCCAGGAGGTGGTGAGAATGTCGCGGTACGACAGAAGGAAATCTCCGCGTATCGTGATCGCCGGTGCCGGAATCGGCGGCCTGACAACCGCCTTGAGTCTTCATGCGGCAGGCCTGGACGATGTCGTGATCCTGGAATCCTGCCCGAAGATGCGCGCCGTCGGCGCGGGAATCAACCTGCAGCCGGCCGCCGTACGGGAACTCACCGAACTCGGTCTGGCCGAGGCGCTCGACGCGGTCGCCGTCGCCACCACGCGGCTCCAGTACCACCACCGCTACGGCGGCCTCATATGGTCGGAGGCCCGCGGCCGGGCCGCGGGCTACCGCTGGCCCCAGTACTCGGTGCACCGCGCCCGCCTCCAGGACCTGCTGCTGGCGGCGGTCCGGGACCGGCTCGGGCCCGGCGCGCTGCTGACCGGCCGCCGCATGGTCCGCTACGAGCAGGACCAGGTGCCCGGACGCCCCCGCGTACGGGCCTACGTGGCGGGGGAGTCCGAACCCTTCGCCTGCGACCTGCTCATCGGCGCCGACGGCATCAACTCGACCGTGCGCGCCGCGATGTACCCCGACGAAGGGCCGCCCCTGCACAACGGCATATCCATGTGGCGCGGGGTCACCCAGGGACCGCCCTTCCTCGACGGGCGCACCATGGTCATCCTCGGCTGCAACTCCCGGGTGAAGGCCGTGGTCTACGCGGTCTCCCGGCCGGACCGCGACGGACGGTGCCTGCTCAACTGGGTGGTGGAGAGCCGCACCGGCCACGGCACCGGCCCCGGCACCGAACCCGGCGCGGACGCGGCGGACGCCACCGGCGCCGACTGGGACCGCACCGTGCCCCCCGAGGACGTCCTCGCCCACATCGACGGCTGGCGCAGCGACTTCCTCGACCTCCACGGCATCGTCGCCGCCGCCCCCCGCATCGGCCTCTACCCGATGATCGACCGCGACCCGCTGCCCTCCTGGACCGACGGCCGCGCCGTCCTGCTCGGCGACGCCGCGCACCCCGTCTACCCCACCGGCTCCAACGGCGCCTCGCAGGCCGTCGTCGACGCCCGCGTCCTGGCGTACGAGCTCGCCCACCACGACGTGGACGAGGCCCTGGCCCGCTACGAGGCCGCCCGCCGGCCCCACACCACCAGCCTGCTCGCGGCCCACCGCCGCCTCGAACCCGACCCGCTGCTCCGCCAGGTGGAGGCCCTCGCCCCGAACGGCTTCCTCGACATCCGCCACGTCCTGCCGGCCGACCGGCTCGACGGCATCAAGTCCTGCACCCGCCAGGTCACCGGCACGGACGCCGCGGAGCTCAACGCACGTACCTCCTGGAGCGTCCCCGCATGAACGGCTTCCGCATACGCCCTCCCGCCGCCGCAGGGCTGGCCTCCGTCGCCCTGCTGGCGGCGCTCGTGCCCGCCCTCCTCCAGCCGCCGGCCGCCCGCCCCTCCGCCGGATCGGCCGCCCGGCTCCCCGACTGCGCCGCCGCCCCCGCCGGCGCGGCCGCCTGCACCCGGTGGGGCCCGGCCGCCGCCCTGGGCCACGGCACCGTGAGAACCTACGCCGAGTACGCCGGCGGGCACCCCCGGGCCCTGGGCGTCTCCCTGACCGCCGCCGCCCTCACCGGCCTGCCCACCGCCCCCACCGACGGCAGGCACTGCTACGACGCGGACGGCGACGCCCGCATCGACGGCATGCACGAATGCGTCGGCGGCCACAGCCGGGAGCTCGCCCTGCCCGACGCCCGGTCCGCCTCGACGGAACTCCCCTTCCGGTGGGCGCTGTTCAATTGGAACCCGTACGGCCACAACCCGCACGGACGGTACGACGTCCCCCACTTCGACGTGCACTTCTACCTCGTCCCGCAGGAGGAGCGCGCGCAGATCAGAACCGGCGGGTGCGCCCTGCTCATCGCGTGCGACCAGCTGAACGCGGCCGGCGAGCCCGTCCCCGCCGCCTACCTGCCGGCGGGCTACCCCGCGAGCAGCCCGCAGACCGCCGAGGGCGCCATGGGCGCCCACCTCGACAGCCGCCCGCCGACCACGGGCACGCTGAGCGGCCAGACCTTCATCTACGGGGCCTACGCGGGCCGGATCGTCTTCCTGGAGCCCATGCTCACCAAGGACTTCCTCCAACAGCAGCGCACCGGGCCCGCCCCGCACCGCACCTGCGAGGCGGTGCCCCAGCCGAAGTCCTGGCAAGTACCGGGCTGGTACCCCACCCGGTACTGCACCGCCTACCGGCCCGAGCGGGGCGACTACACGGTCTCCCTGACGGACTTCGTCCGCGCGCCCGCCACGCAGGACCTCGCGAGCGGCGGCTGACGGCGCCGCACGGCACGCGGCTCCGCATCCGGCACCGTCCCTGCATCGCACCGGGGCCCCCGCGTGGCGCACCCTCCGCGCCCGGCCTGCGGCCGTCACAATCGGAACGGCTCATGCCGCCCGAAGAGTCCCACCGCCTTTCACACCCGTTTGGGGGCCGGTTCATGTACGCAGCTGTGGTCCACGCCTTGGGGCAGCCGCCCCGGTACGAGTCCGTGCCGGAGCCCGTCCCCGAACCCGGCGAGGTCCTCGTCGAGATGCTCGCGGCGGCGCTCTACCCGCTGGTGCGCTCGTTCGCCTCGGGCGGCCACTACACGGGCGGCGACGCCCTGCCGCTGACCCCCGGCTTCGACGGGGTCGGCCGCACCGCGGACGGCGCACTCGTCTACGTCCCGGCCACCGAGCCCCCGCGCGGCACGATGGCCGAGCGCCTCGCCGTACCGGCTGCCGCCCTGATGCCCGTACCGGACGGCCTCGACCCGGTCGCGGTCGCCGCCGCCATGAACCCCGCCTCCTCCGCCTGGATCGCCCTGCGCGAGCGGGCCCGGCTGCGCCCGGGCGAATCCGTCCTCGTCCTCGGCGCCACCGGGAACGCCGGCCGGGCCGCCGTCCGCCTGGCCCGCGACCAGGGCGCCGCCGAGGTCGTCGCGGCCGGCCGCGACCCGCGGGCCCTGCAGGCGCTGGGCGGGCTCGGCGCCGACCGCACCGTCGCGCTGGACGGCAGCGACGAGGAGATCGCGGCCGCCTTCGGCTCCGCGGCCGCCGATGCGGACGTGGTCCTGGACTACCTGTGGGACCGGCCCGCGGAGCTGGCGCTCGACGGCATCCTGCGCCGCCGCACGGACCTCGCCCGGCCGCTGCGGTGGGTGCAGATCGGCTCGGCGGCCGGGCCCGACATGACCCTGCCGTCCGCCTGGCTGCGCAAGGCGGACGTGAGCATCTGCGGCAGCGGCCTCGGGTCGATCCCGGCCTCCCGCCGCGCCGCCGCCCTGCGCGACCTGCTCGCCCACCTGCCGTCCCTGGAGCCGACCACGGAGGTGACCGCCCTGCCGCTGTCCGAGGTGGAGGAGGCCTGGCAGTCCCCGCTGCCCTCCGGCTCCCGGATCGTCTTCGTGCCGTCCGGCGGCGGGGCACGCGCCGCGGGGGCCTCGCAGGTCTCCGCCGCCGGCGCCTGACGCGGCCGGCCCGGCGGGGGCGGCCCGCCGGGCCGGGCCGGCGGCCGGGTCAGTCGATCCGGTCCACGGGGGCGAGCAGCCCGTCCGCGGAGCCGGGCACCACGGGCAGGGACCGGGTGGTGAGCAGGTCGCCCGGTTCCACGGCGCCCGCCGCCGAGAAGCCGATGTGCACGCGCAGCCCGTATGAGCGTGCGGGATCGAGGTCCGGGACCCGCACGCCGAACGGGAGACGTCCGCCCGGGCGCAGGCGCACCCCCGTCCGTAGCTGCGAGCCCACCACCGTGGACGGCGCATCGGCCCGGGACACGTCCCGGACCTCCACCAGGACCCGGGCGCAGGCCACGGCGGGCGCATCGGCGGGCAGCACCACCCATCCCGTGACCTCGGACGTCATCCGGGCCGTCCCGCCCGGGCCGCCCCGTCGGCGGCCGGGGCCCCGCCGTACGGGACGGCCGGGATCACTGCAGTCCGGTGCGGCCGGCGAACAGGGAACCGAGCTGGGACACCAGGCTGTTGTGGCTGAGCTGGAGTTCCCCGACGAGCTGGGTGAGCCGGCGCACCTGCTCGGCGATGCCGTCGGACGGGCCGTCGGCCATGCCCGGTGCACGGTGCGGGCCGGCCGGGGCGAACGGGCTGCCGAAACCGAGGGCCGTGGCCTCCACGGCCGGCGCCCGCAGCCCGCGCGTCACCGGGTACAGCGCGTGCACCCCGTCGATGTCGCCCTGCGAGAGCCCGGTGCGCTGGCCCATCACCACGCCCGCGGGCAGCGGCTGCCGGGGCACGAGGGTCGGCTTGGCCGGATCGATCGCGAACGCCGTCGGCGGGTAGTGCATGATCGAGCCGTAGTCGTAGGGCCCCAGGTCGTCGCCGTCGGCGATGTGCTGGAGGAAGTTGAACTGCATCGACGGGTCGATGTTCGAGAACACCACCTTGACGAACCGGTCGCGGTCCTCGCGGCTCTGCTCGTGCCACAGGCCCACGGTGTGCCCGATCTCGTGGATGGCGTTGCCGGCCGTGCAGTGGGGGCCCAGGGTGATCGGCTGCCGGCCGCCCTGGCGGCCGACCATCGACGAGCAGCCGTCGCCCGGGACGAACCGGACGAAGTCCGGGAAGAGTCCCGCGTTCGCCGGCGTGCGCTCCACGAAGCGGATCCGCGTGTGCGCCTCCCAGTGCGCGATCGCCTCGGTGACGCGCTGGGGGTCGGGCAGGGCGGGGTCGATCTCGAAGGGGACGGTGGCGTTCGGCCAGCGGAACTGCCGGCCCGGGATCCCGATCGATTCCAGCAGCGACGGGTCGGCGGAGGCCTCGTTCTGCAGCTCCTTCACGGTGCCGAGGACGATGTCGCCCTCGAACACCGCCATCCCGTCGACGTCGGCGTACGGCAGCCCCTTGGTGCGGAACGTCTCGCCGGAGACCAGCGCGGTACCGACCGCGGGCCCGGACCGCAGCTCGCCGCTTCCGACGGGGCGGCCGCCGGTACTGCGGGCCCGCCCTGGTCCTGACGCGGTTTTCCGGCCCGCCGGTGCCTTCTCCGTCGCGGAGGCCTTCTCGGCCGGCTTCGCGCTCCTCGCGGCGGGAGCGGTCGTGGCCGTCTTCTTCGCGGCGGTCTTCTTCGTGGCGGCGGTCTTCTTCGTGCGGCGCTTCGGCTCCGGCGCGGGTGTGTTCATCGTTCACCTCGGTGCGGGGGGGTGGTGGGTCACGGCCATGCGTTCCACCTGCCGCCCGTCATCCATGCCTGCGGTGCCCCGATTTGCTCCGAACCGATGCCGCACGAGCGCGGCCGCCGCGAGCAGGGCGATCAGGGCGCACACCGCCGGCCAGCCGAACGCGGCGTACGCGCGCACCCCCAGCCAGGACCCCGCCGTTCCGCCCAGGTAGGAGCAGGTCATGTACGCGGTGGTGAGCCGGCTGCGGGCGTCGGGCCGGACGGCGTACACCCGCGCCTTGTTGGCGACCATGCCGCCCTGCATGGCCACGTCCAGCAGCAGCATGCCCGCGGTCAGCGCGGCCAGCCCGGCCGCGCCGCCGAGGGCGCCGGCGGCGAGGACCCCGGCCGAGACGACCACCCCCAGCAGGCAGACCAGGTTGACGGGGCGGGGCCCGTACCGGTCCACCAGCCGGCCGACGTACGGGGTGCACGCGAGGGTGGCCCCGCCGACCAGGGCGAGCAGGCCGACCGCCTGGGCCCCGTGGCCGTACACGGGTCCGGTCAGCAGCAGGGCCACGCTGGTCCACGCCGCCGAGAACCCGGCGAAGACGGCCGACTGGTAGAAGCAGGAGCGGCGCAGCTCCGGCTCGGCGAGCAGCAGCCGCAGGGGCTGCGCCAGGAACTCCCCGTACGGGCGGCGGACCGCCGACTCCGAGGGGGTGGTACGCGGGGCCGCGTACGCCATCACGGCCGCCAGCAGCAGGGCCGTCGCCGAGGCCACCAGGTACGGGGCCCGCCAGCCCAGCCACTCGCCGAGCACCCCGCTGAAGGTACGGGCCAGCAGCATGCCCGCGGTGGAGCCGCTCAGCAGCGTGCCGATGACGGCCCCCTGGCGCTCCGGCGCCGCCATCCCCGCGGCCATGGGCCCGATGACCTGGGCGGCCACCGTGGTCAGGCCGACCAGCCCGCTCGCGGCGACCAGCGGAGCCAGGGCCGGGGCGCAGCCGGCACCCAGCAGTGCCAGACCGGTGAGGGCGAGCAGCACCACCAGGAGCGGGCGGTTGGGGAACCGGTCGCCGAGCGGCACCAGCAGGACCATCCCGGCGGTGTAGCCGATCTGGGTGGCGGTCACCACGAGGGAGGCCGCATCGGGCGGGACGTCCAGCCCGGTGGCGATCAGCGGTCCGATGGCCTGGGGGAAGTAGAGGTTCCCCACGGCGACGGCGCAGGTCACGGAGAGGACGAGCACCAGCCGGCGGCTCGGCGGGCGGGCGGGAGCCGGGCGCGCGGGAGCCGGGCCCGCAGCGGGAGTCGGGGAGGTCATGGAGGCAGTCCACGCCAGCGGCAGCGCCCTGCCAACTGATGTAGCGTACGGCTTAATGATCAGCTTCGAGCTCGGCGTCGAGGACCTGGCGCTCACCCGGTTCGCGGTATCGCCGCTGGGCGAGACCGTGCTCAGCCTGCGGGTGCTGCGCGACCCGGGGATCTCCGCCCTGCACCTGCCGTGGCTCAGGACGGTCCGCCCCCGGCTGGCCGGCCTGGACCGCGACCTGCTGACCGCCCTCGTCACCGACCTCCTCACGCTGCCCGACTTCCTGACGCCCCGGCCCGCGGCCTTCGAGCCGGCCTTCGAGGACGAACTGGCCGTCGTCCGCGCCACCCCGCCCGACGTGGTCCGCCGCGACCTGCTGGCCGCATACGGCGGGGAGCCGCTGCCCGCGCCCCTGCACGCGGCCACCGCCGGCGGCGACGGGCCCGTCAGTGACCTGCGCGATGCCGTCTGCGCGCTCCTGCACGGGTACTGGGAGCGCGCCGTCCGGCCGTTCTGGCCGCAGATCCGCCTGGTGGCCGAGGCCGACATGACCTACCGGGCCCGCCGGCTGGCCCGGGGCGGCGCCCGGCTGCTCTTCGCCGACATGCACCCACAGCTGAGCTGGGAGGACGAGGGGGGCCGCGGCGTCCTGCGGATCCACCGGACCATCGGCGGCTACCACACCGAGGCCTCGGGCCGGGGCCTGCTGCTCGTGCCCTCCGTCTTCGCCCACAAGTGCGCTCCGCCGGTCGGCCCGCAGGAGCCGCCCGGACTGCTCTACCCCTGCCGCGGCGTGGCGACGCTCTGGTCAGCGGTGCCCGCGGACGATCCCGCCGCCGGCCCGCGGGGCGGGAGTTCGGCGGCCGGAGGCTCGGCCCTGGCGCTGCTGCTCGGCGCCCCGCGCGCCCGGCTGCTGCGCATGCTGGCGGAGCCGCTGGCGACGGTCGAGCTGGCGCGCCGGCTGCGGGTCACGCCGAGCGCCGTCTCCCAGCACCTGCGGGTGCTGTACGCGGCCGGCCTGGTCACCCGGGCCCGCCACGGGCGGCAGGTGCTCTACCGGCGCAGCCCGCTCGGAGACGGGCTCACCGCGGGCCGCGCGGGCGGCGCCGCCGACGGGGCCGGTACGGCCGCTGCGGCGGACGGAGCCGGCGGGGGCGGCGGAGCGACGGGGCCGGCAGGGGCGCCGGAGCGCTGACGGGGACGCCGCCCCGGCCCTACTCAGGCGGTCCCGCGCCCCGGACCTTCGTCGTCCAGCGCCCGCAGCAGCAGCCCGGCCTCGGCCCGGAGGCGGGCGGCGTCGGCATCGGCGCAGCACACCTGCAGACCCAGCCCGGTCATGGCCGGGTCGCCGGGGAAGCCGTAGTACGACTGGTAGGCCAGGTACGGCCGCAGCCCGTCGGCCGGGTCGCGGCCGACCGACAGCTGCGCGGTGCACACCTGCCGCCGCGGCCCCGACGGCGTCGAGCGGGTCTCCTCGTCCGACAGGACCAGCTCGTGCTCGTACGGCTCGGCGGCGACCGGGAGCCGCAGCACGGCCCGGGCGAACTCCCGGGCCTGGGCGGCGTCGTCGAACGGCACCAGCTCGCTGAAGTGGGGCAGCGCGGCCAGCAGCAGCCATCTCCGGCCCGCCGCCGTGGGCTCGTACGCCACCGAGATGACCGAGACACCGGGCTGCGACGGGTCGTCCTGCCAGGCATGGGTGAACACCTGCTCGAAGTACATGGCGCCAGTATCCCGGCGACCGGCACGGGAGGGACGGCCCTGTGGTCCGGCGGCCAGGGGCTCGGGGGCGGCTCAGGGGTGCGTCAGGGCCTTCCCCGAGGACCGGGACGGGCGGCCGGGACGATGATCCTTCCATGTCGAACACACCCCGCCCGTGGCCGTGGTTCACCGTCGGCCCGCTCTGCCTGACGGCCTACGGAGTCATCCGCCTCACCGACCCCGCGCACGGCCCCGGCTTCGCCTGGAGCCTCGGCCATCTCGCGCTGCTGGCCGCCGTCGTGGCCTTCGTCCCGGCGCTGTGGCGCCTGCGGCGGTGGGCGGCGGCCGACCGCGGTCCGGCGGCCCGCGTCTTCGCCGGCGCCGCGGCGGCCGCGGGTCTGCTCGGAGCGGCAGCGGTGACGGCGCAGGCCGTGATCGACCTGGTGGTCGGGTTCCTCTGCGCGGACCGCGCGGCCATGGACGTCATGTTCGACGGCGTCAGAAGCCACCCGGGCGTGACACCCGCCGTCTACACCGTAGGCCCGCTGCTCTTCCACGTCGGCATCGTCCTGCTCACCTCCCAGCTGGCGGCCCAGCGGCGGATCGCGGCCCGGCGACCGCTGCTGGTGGTCGCGGGTATCGCCGTCACGGCCGCCGACCTGGACCTCATGCCACTCGGCGGGCTGCTGCTGCTCCTGGCCCTCGCCCCCCTGGACCGGCAGCGGCCCCAGGGGCGGCAGCGCCCGGCGCCGGCACCGGCGCAGGGCTGACTCCTGCTCAGGTCGGACGCGCAGGCGGCGAAATCATCATCCGGTCGCAGCAGCCGGCGCACCTGCGGCGCCGAGAATGGCGGCCATGGAACAACAACTCGCCGCCCTCGCCCGGCAGACCGCCGAGCGGCTGGCCGAGCAGCACGTGGGCGCGGTCGTCGCCGCGATCGCCGGCGACGACGTGGAGATCCACGGCGCCGGACGCACCGCCGGCCCCGGCTCCGCCGCCCCCGGCCCCGACACGCTGTTCGAGATCGGCTCGGTGACCAAGGTGTTCACCGCCCTGGTCCTCGCGCGGCTGGCCGTGGCCGGCACGGTGGAGCTGGACGAGCCGCTGGCGGCGCTGCTGCCGCCCGAGGCCGTCGTCCCGTCGCGCGGAGGCCGGCAGGTCTCCCTGCGCCACCTGGCCACGCACACCTCCGGCCTTCCGCGCCTGCCCAGGGGCATGATGCTCCCGGCCCTGCTGCGCCCCTCCAAGCCGGACCCCTACGCCGGCTGCACCGCCGACGTCCTGCTGTCCGGTCTGGCCAGGACCCGCCTGGGCGCGGTGCCCGGGGAGCGGTTCCGCTACTCCAACCTCGGCGCGGGCCTGCTCGGCCTCGCCCTCGCCCGCCGCGCCGGGACGGACTACGACGCCCTGGTCGGCCGGGAGGTCTGCGCCCCGCTCGGCATGGCCGACACCGCCGTCACCGTTGCCGGCAGCCGTTCGGCCGCCCTGGCCCAGGGCCACACCGGGCGCGGGCGCCCCGCCCGCCCATGGCACCTCGCGGACCTGGCCGGCGCGGGCGGGCTGCGCTCGACCGCCACCGACCTGGCGGCGTTCCTCCGGGCCCAGTGGGGCGGCGCCCCGGCCGGGCTCGCCGAGGCGGTCCGGCTCAGCCGCGAGGTGGAGCACCGCACCGGCCCGTTCGCGTGGATCCACCTCGGCTGGATGGCGCACCGCCTGCACGCCCGGCAGGGAGGCCACCTCCAGGTCTGGCACAACGGGGGCACCGGCGGCTTCTCCTCCTTCGTCGGGTTCGACCCGGAGAAGCGGGTGGCCGTCGTGGCACTGGGCAACACCCAGCGCTCGGTGGACACCCCGGCCTTCGCCCTCCTGCGCACCCTGCAGGAGGCGTGACGCCGGCGGCCGCCGGGCCCGCCGCGCGCGGGGGAGCAGCGGGTGCCCGGCGGCGCCCGCGACCGTAGCGTGAGGGGAGGAGGCGGGGACGCGCCCGCCCCGCGGAGGACGACCGGCGAAGGGACGACCTGCGATGCGCCGCTATCCGCCGATCGGGGACCACGGGCTCATCGGGGACCTCCGGACGGCCGCGCTGGTCTCCTCCGAGGGCGTGCTCGACTGGTTCTGCGCCCCCCGCTTCGACTCGCCCAGCCTCTTCGCGTCCCTCCTGGACCACGACCGGGGCGGCCGGTTCGCCCTCACCGCCGAGGCCCCCGGCACCGTCACCCGCCAGCTCTACCTGGCGGACACCGCCGTCCTCGTCACCCGCTTCATGACCGGGGACGGCGTCGGCGAGGTCATCGACTTCATGCCGGTGGGCGAGGCGGAGGCCCCCGCCGACCGGCACCGGATCTTCCGGATCATGCGGGTCCCCCGCGGCAGCATCCGGTTCCGGATCGACTGCCGGCCCGCCTTCGACTACGGGCGGGCCGCGCACGCCCTCGCGCTCGGCCCGGACACGGCCCGCTTCACCGGCCCCGACCTCACGGCCCACCTCCAGGTGGTGGGCCCTTCGGTCCGGCTGGCGCAGGCGGACGGCCCGGGCGTGGACGGCGAGGTGGAGTTGGCGGAGGGGGAACTGGCGGCAGCCGTCCTGACGGTCTGCCACGACCCCGCCGCCGCACCGCCGGAGCCGCTCACCGCCCCGTACGTCCGACGCGCCTTCCTGGCCACGTACGACTACTGGCACCGCTGGCTGCGCCGCAGCCGCTACCGGGGCCGGTGGCAGCAGGTGGTCAACCGTTCGGCGATCACGCTCAAGCTGATGACGTACGCGCCGACGGGCGCCCCCGTCGCCGCCGTCACCATGGGCCTGCCCGAGCGGATCGGCGGGGAGCGGAACTGGGACTACCGCTACACCTGGGTGCGCGATGCCTCCCTGTCGGTGAAGGCCCTGCTCGACCTGGGGCTCGAGGACGAGGCGGAGGCCTTCCGGCGCTGGCTCGGGGCACGCGTCCACAAGACCCAAACCGTGACCGGGGAGCCGCTGCAGATCATGTACCGGGTCGACGGCGACCCGCACCTCGACGAGGAGGTCCTCGGCCACCTGGAGGGATACCGCGGCTCCGCGCCCGTGCGGCTCGGCAACGGCGCGGCCGGGCAGCTCCAGCTCGACATCTACGGCGAGGCCGTCTTCGCCCTCAGCCACACCTCCGACCTCGCGCAGCTGGCCGGGTACGACGGCTGGAGGAGCCTGAGCGACCTCCTCGACTGGCTGGCCCGCTCCTGGGACCGGCCCGACGAGGGCATCTGGGAGACCCGCGGCGGCCGCCGCGACTTCACCTACAGCCGCCTGATGTGCTGGGCGGCCTTCGACCGGGGCATCCGGCTGGCCGCCGAACTGGCCCGGCCCGCCGATGTGGCCGGCTGGACCGCGGCGCGGGACGCCGTCTTCCAGCAGATCATGGAGCGCGGCTACAGCGACCGCCGCAAGGCCTTCGTCCAGCACTTCGACGGCGACGTCCTCGACGCCTCCCTGCTGCTGATGCCCACCGTCGGCTTCCTCTCCCCGAAGGACCGCCGCTGGCTGTCGACCCTGGACGCCATCGAGACCGACCTCGTCTCCGACAGCCTCGTGCACCGCTACGACCCCCAGGCCTCCCCGGACGGCCTCCGCGGCGAGGAGGGCACCTTCTCCCTGTGCACCTTCCTGTACGTCAGCGCCCTCGCCCGCGCCGGCCGCCTCGACATGGCCCGCTACGCGTTCGACAAGATGCTCACGTACGCCAACCACGTCGGCCTGTTCGCCGAGGAGATCGGCCCGACGGGCGAACAACTGGGCAACTTCCCCCAGGCCTTCACCCACCTGGCCCTGATCTCGGCGGCGATGGCCCTGGACGAGGAGCTGGACCGGGCGGAGTCCTGACGCCACCCGTTCAGGGAAGGGCGCGGTACTCCGGCGGCGGCTCGACCAGCTCGGGGTGGTCGGTGACGTAAGCGGGGCCGTGCAGCGTCAGCATCGCCCAGTGCCAGGGCTCCTCGTGGAAGACCAGAAGCCGGTAGAAATCGTCCCCCGCCTCGTAGGGGTAGCACTCCAGAGCCGCCCGCTCGGCCTCGGCCGCACCCATCCCCCGGTACCGCTGCATGATCCACGCATAGGCGCGGCGCCCGCTCAGCAGCATCTCCACGTACTCGTCTTCACTGGACACGGTGGAGCAGCTCCCTCCCCTGGACGGCAGCACGAAGGCCCCGGACTCCACGAGGAGTCCGGGGCCTTGATCGAGCGCTGGGCAGGCCTTGCACCTGCATCCCCCCACAGGAAGTGGGGTGCCTTTCCTTGGACCACCAACGCCGGGCCGACCACCGCGATCAGCGGCGGCGAGCTCGAGATCCACTCTACAGCACGAACGAGCGGTTCCGCCCGGCCCGGCCGGGCCGGTGCCTGCCCCGCCGTCACCACCTCACGTGCAGGGCGGCGGGCGAGCGGTCGATCAGGGTGGGGCGCATCCGCGGGCGGGGCCGGGACTCGTCCAGGCGGAGGTCCGGCAGGGTGCGGGTGAACAGCTCCAGCGTCAGGCGCAGTTGCTGACGGGCCAGCCGGGCGCCGGGACAGGCGTGCGGGCCGTGGCCGAAGGCGAGGTGGTGCCCGTTGCCGGCGCGCCGGATGTCGAACTCCCCGGCCCGCGCGTACCGCTGCTCGTCGCGGTTGGCGGAGGCGTAGGCCACGAGCACCGCGTCCCCGGCGGCCAGCTTCGTCCCGGCGAGTTCCAGCGGCCGCGTCACGGTCCGCCGGAAGGCCTGCACGGCCCCGTCGAAGCGCGCGCCCTCCTCCACCGCGGCCGGGACCAGCCCGGGATCGGCGCACAACGCCCGCCACTGCCCGGGGTGGGCCAGCAGGTGGAGCAGGGTGGTCGCGATGAGGGCGCTCGTCGTGAGGAAGCCGGCGATCAGCAGGTTCTGCAGGTTCGCCACCAGCTCGTGGCGCTGTTCGAGGGTCAGCTCCCCCTCCCCGGGGGCGAGGGCGGCCACCAGGTCCGAGCACAGGTCGTCCCGGGGCTCGGCGCGCCGCTCGCGTACGTAGCCGTCCAGCAGGTGCTGGAGGGCGACCACCTCCTCGGCGGCGGCCACCTGTTCCCGCGCGGACAGCGGCCGGAAGAACAGCTCCTCGGCCCGGTACCCGCCGGCCACCGCCACCGGAACGTCCGCCGGGTCGAGGCCGATCAGGCGCCCCACGACCTGCCCCGGCAGCTGCCGGGCGTACGCCTGCACCAGCTCCGCGGAGCCGTCGCCGGCGAAGCCCTCCACCAGGGTGCGCGCGCACCGGCGGGCGTACGGCACGAGCTCGGCCGTCCGCGTGGCCGACAGGCCCCGGTTCAGCGGGGCGCGGTGGCGGCGGTGGGCGGCCCCGTCGGAGGTGAGGACGGTGGGCCGCGGCCCGAAGCCGCCCGCCAGCACCCCGAGCGCCGCCTCCGACACCGGTATGTCCGGCAGCAGGGCGTTGGCGGAGGAGAAGTCCTCCGCACGCCGCAGCACCTCCCGCACGTCCTGGTCACGGGCCACCAGCCATGCGTCGACCTCCGGCACGTACAGCAGCCCGGCGGTCCGCCGTGCGCGGGCGTACAGGGAGTGGGGGTCGCGGTAGAACGCGTCGCGCCGTGCCTGTTCGGTCGGGTCGTGCTGCGATGCCACCACGGGGCCTCCGGTTCGCCGTCGGGGTGCTGCCGGTGCGCCGGGCCATGCTGCCCGATGGCCCAGGCCGCCCGGAAGAGCGCCCCGACCGGCCCGCGTCAGGCGTCGCTGCGCCGCTCCCTGTCGGGCCGGGACAGCCGGTGCAGTCGGACCTCCGCGAGGCGGCCCCGCGCCACCCGCACCGTCATGTACGTGCAGTACGGCTGGCGCCGCCGGTCGGTCGGCGAGCCGGGGTTGAGCAGCCGCAGCCGGTCGCCGGCCACGGAGTCCCACGGGATGTGGCTGTGGCCGAAGACGAGGACGTCCAGATCGGGGAAGCGCTCCGCACACCGCCGCTCGCGCCCCTGCGCGGGACCGGTCTCGTGCACGACGCCGAAGCGCAGGCCGCCGAGTTCGGCGTACGCCACCTCCGGCAGCCGCGCCCGCAGGTCCGGCCCGTCGTTGTTGCCGAACACGCCGACCAGCCGGCGGGCGCGGGCCTCCAGCAGATCCAGGGTGGCGGTGTCGACCCAGTCGCCGGCGTGCAGGACCACGTCGGCGCGCGGCACCAAATCGAGCAGTTCGGCGGGCAGGGCCTTGGCGCGCACGGGCAGGTGCGTGTCGGACATGAGCAGGAGGTCCACCCGTCCGACGCTAGCGCCTCGTGCCCCGCCTCGCCTCGCGCCGCCCCGTCTCGCCCCCGTCAAGGCCGCGGCCGCGGCTGCCCTGCGGTCAGTACACCAGCTTGTAGGTGACGTCGTGCGGCAGCGGCGGCGGTGCCGTGTCCGGGTACACCAGGCGGAGCGAGGTGTAGCGGTGGGTGCCGGGGCGGGCCGGCCAGGCCGCGGGGCGGCTGAGGGTGACCTGCACCGGGTACGGGCGGAACTTGCCGGCCGCGCAGTAGGGCAGGCAGTCGTTGACCAGGTCGGTGCCGGTCGCCGTCGCGGTCCGGGTGCCCCAGCTCTTCCAATCGAGCCCGACGAGGCGGTTGTTGCCGTCGCCGCAGGCGATCAGGTACTCGCCGGGCCGCACCTGCGCCCCACCGGAGCAGTCCACGACCACCACCGACGCCGGATCCCGTGCGGGGGCGGCGGATGCGGATGCGGATGCGGGTGACGGGGCTGCCGACGCCGGCACCGGCGCTGCGGCGAGCGTCACCGCCAGGAACGTCAGGGCCGCGGCCCGCGCACGCGCCACGGCGGCGCCGGTGCCACGACGGCCTCGTGATCCGTCCACGGGCCCTCCTTGTGCTCGCGTACCGCCGCGGCGGACGGGCGTGCTGCGGCTACCGACAGCTTCCCCCATCGGGATCCGCCGCGCACCCGCAGGCCGTCAAGGGGCCCTCACCGCACCGATCCGGTCAAGCTGAATGGCCGTTGGGTGAACCGCACCCGGACCGCAGCGGGGCCGCGGCCGCAACGCCGCACGTCACGCCGGCGGTCACGCAGGGTCGCTTCGGGGCCGCGGTCCGGCCGCACCCGCGGTGAGCTGCCCGAACACCCTGTCGATCTCCGATATGCGAACGACGTGTCCGTAAATCGGCCGTCGATATGCGACCCACCTTCGCATTCGACACACTCGGCGATGTCGGGTCGCGGGATTGCATGGAAATCCCGCATTCAACCTCTGAATCGAAAGTTGGTTTTGTCGTGCGTCACCGCTTCGCTGCCGTCTCCGCCGCCGCCCTCCTCTGCCTCGCGGGCGCCACGGGCATGGCGGAGGCCAAGCCCACCAGCCTGTACGCCCCGTCCGCCATGGTCTTCGCCGTCGCCAAGGGCGACGACGCCGCCACGGCCACCGTGGTGCGGGCGTCCACGCTCAGCTGCATGCCGACCGCCCAGGGGACGCACCCCGACCCCAAGGCGGCCTGTGCGGCGCTGAATTCCACGGACGGTGCATTCGACCGCCTGCTGGCCGCCCCGAGGCCGGACCGGGCCTGTCCGATGCACTACGACCCCGTGACCGTAACCGCCGACGGCATCTGGCAGGGCAGCCGCGTCTCCTGGAAGCACACCTTCGGCAACGCGTGTGCCATGAACGCCACCCTGAACGGCAACGCCGTCTTCGCGTTCTGACCCGCGACCCCGGGCTCCGGCCGGACTGCCCTTCCGCGGCGGCCCGGCCGGCGCGCATGCCCGCCGGGACGGTGCCACGCTGGGAGGGGCGGACGCGTACGGCCGGCGCTCCCGCCCTCCGCACCCGCCACCTCCAGGAGGCAGCCATGACCCACGCAGGAAAGGGCGGCGGCGCGGCCCGCGGCCGGCGGCGCGTCCTGCTCGCGGCGGCCGTCCTCTGCGGCACGCTCGCGACCCCCGCAGGACCGGCTGCCGCCGCGGCGGGGACGGCACCCGTACCCGCCTGCCGCGGCGGCCAGCTGGCGGCCAACAGCGCCGCCCGGCTGGGCTCGACGCAGGTGCGGATCACCGTCGTCAACGAGGGTCCGAAGCCGTGTGTCCTGACCGGCCACCCGACCGTCGCCCTCGCCGCTCTGGGTTCGCCCGACCGGAACAAGCCCCTGGCAGTGACCCGCGAGGGCACCGCGCGCCCGGTCCTGCTGCGCGCCGGCGGAACCGCCGAGACGCGGGTCTCCTTCACCCCGGTCCTCGGGGAGGCCGAGGGCTACTGCGCCTCCGGCGCCCGCCCGGCCGTCGCCCCCTCGCTGGTCGTGGGCATCGCCGCCACCCGCTTCCAGCTCGCCCCGGACGACGGCGGCGAGTTCGCTCTCTGCGGGACCGCCATGCGCGCCACCGCCTTCCGCGCCGCGTCCTGACGGCGGCGTGAGCCGCGTCTCACCGGCCCGCCCGGCCTTGCCTATGCAACTCGTTGCATAGAAGGATCGGAGCATGGCGCTCGACCACGCGATCCTCGTCTCCCTGCTGGAGAAGCCGGGTTCCGGCTATGAGCTGGCCCGGCGTTTCGAGCGGTCCATCGGCTACTTCTGGACCGCCACGCACCAGCAGATCTACCGCGTGCTCAAACGCATGGAGGGCGAAGGACTCCTCGCCGTGCGCGAAGTCCCCCAGCAGGGCCGACCGGACAAGAAGGAGTACTCCGTCGCCGCCCCCGGTCGCGCCGCCCTCTCCCGGTGGCTGCACGAGCCGATCGAGCCCGAGAGCATGCGCCACGACCTCGCCGTGAAGATCCGCGGTGCGGCCTTCGACGACCCGGCCGCCCTGGTCCGCGAGGTCGAGCGCCACCACCGGGTGCACAGCGACCGGCTCGCGCACTACCTCGCGGGCGAGCGGCGCGACTTCACCGGGCCCGACGCCCCCGCGCCGCTGGACGCGGGCCAGGAGCTCCAGCACGTGGTGCTGCGCGGCGGCATCGCGTACGAGCGGATGACGATCGCCTGGCTCGACGACGTGCTCGCCACCCTCCACCGGCTCGGCGGCGGAGCGACACCGCCGTCCGCCTGATCCGCCGCCGCGCCGGAACGGCACCCGCCGCGACCCGCGCCCTCTGCACCCCCCCGTCCGCTTCCGCACCCCTCAACCCACCGACTCCGGAAGGCGACCGTCCATGGCCGACGCCCTGCTGTTCAACCCGCACACCTACGACCCGGCGCACTTCGACCCCGAGACCCGCAGGCTGCTGCGCGCCACCGTCGACTGGTTCGAGGAGCGCGGCAAGCGCCGGCTGATCGAGGACTACCACTCCCGCGCCTGGCTGGCGGACTTCCTCGCCTTCGCCGCCAAGGAAGGCCTGTTCGCCACCTTCCTCACCCCCGCCTCCGCCGCCGGACGGCCGGACCAGCGCTGGGACACCGCCCGCATCGCCGCGCTCAACGAGATCCTCGGGTTCTACGGCCTCGACTACTGGTACGCCTGGCAGGTGACCATCCTCGGCCTCGGCCCGGTCTGGCAGAGCGACAACGCCGCCGCCCGCGTCCGCGCCGCCGAACTCCTCACCCAGGGCGAGGTGATGGCGTTCGGACTGTCCGAGAAGACGCACGGCGCCGACATCTACTCCACCGACATGCTGCTGGAGCCCGACGGCAGCGGCGGCTTCCGCGCCACCGGCTCCAAGTACTACATCGGCAACGGCAACGCCGCCGGACTCGTCTCCGTCTTCGGCCGCCGGAGCGACGTCGAGGGCCCGGACGGGTACGTCTTCTTCGCCGCCGACAGCCGCCACCCCGACTACCACCTGGTCAAGAACGTCGTCCCGTCCTCGAAGTTCGTCAGCGAGTTCCGCCTCGAGAACTACCCGGTGCGCGAGGAGGACGTCCTGCACACCGGCCGCGCCGCGTTCGACGCCGCCCTCAACACCGTCAACGTCGGCAAGTTCAACCTCTGCACGGCCTCGATCGGCATCTGCGAGCACGCGATGTACGAGGCCGTCACCCACGCCCGGGGCCGCATCCTCTACGGCCGCCCCGTCACCGCCTTCCCGCACGTGCGCCGCGAGCTCGCCGACGCCTACGTCCGCCTGGTGGGCATGAAGCTCTTCAGCGACCGCGCGGTGGACTACTTCCGTTCGGCCGGCCCCGAGGACCGCCGCTACCTGCTCTTCAACCCGATGACGAAGATGAAGGTGACCACGGAGGGCGAGAAGGTCATCGACCTGATGTGGGACGTCATCGCCGCCAAGGGCTTCGAAAAGGACAACTACTTCGCCCAGGCGGCCGTCGAGATCCGCGGGCTGCCCAAGCTCGAGGGCACGGTCCACGTCAACCTCGCCCTGATCCTCAAGTTCATGCGCAACCACCTCCTGGAGCCGGTCGAGTACCCCGCCGTGCCGACCCGCCTCGACGCGGCCGACGACGACTTCCTCTTCCGGCAGGGCCCGGCCCGCGGCCTGGGCTCCGTGCGCTTCCACGACTGGCGCCCCGCCTTCGACGCGTACGCCGAGGTGCCGAACGTGGCCCGGTTCCGCGAACAGGCCGACGCCCTGTGCGACTTCGTCGCCACCATGGCCCCCGACGAGGAGCAGAGCCGCGACCTCGACTTCCTCCTCTCCGTCGGCCAGCTGTTCGCGCTCGTGGTGCACGCCCAGCTGATCCTGGAGCAGGCCCGCCTGACGGAGCTGGACGAGTCCGTGCTCGACGAGCTCTTCTCCGTCCTCGTACGGGACTTCTCCGGGCACGCCGTCGAACTGCACGGCAAGGACTCCGCCACCGCCGACCAGCAGCGCTGGGCCCTGGGCGCGGTCCGCCGCCCCGTCGTCGACGAGGCGCGCTCGGCCCGCGTCTGGGAGCGGGTCGAGGCCCTCGCCGGCGCCTACGAGATGACGCAGTAACCACGGGCCCGAGCGGCCCGCCCCCGTCGTGCGACCGGGGGCGGGCCGGCCCCGTTCCTCCGGCCGCCCGGCGCCGGGCCCCTGCTAGACGCAGGCCCCGGCGGCCGTTCCCGCCGGCATGCGGGGGGCTATCCGCATGCGGTCCCCGGCGAACTCCACCGTCTCGCCCGGCAGGATCAGCAGTCCGGCCTCGCCGTCCGGCCCCGTGCCGATCCGGCGGACCTGGACCGCCGGGCCCAGCGCGCCGGCCATGAACACCGTCGGGTCGACCTCCCAGCCGTGCCCGGCCAGCCAGCGCTCCAGCGCCTCGCCGTCCGCCGCCTCCGCCCCGCGCGGCCATGCGTACGTCCTCGTGCTCTCCATGCCTACCCCCTGTAGCTGATGGGACCACCGGCCCAGATGGTGCCACCCGCCTCCGACAACGACCCGCGGGATTCCTGGCCCGGCAGGGCAGACGAAACCGCTCTGCCTTGAGGCACCAAGGCAGGTATCCCGTTTCGTCCTGGGGTTCGAAGAGCCGTCTGGCTCCCACGCCTTGGAAACCCCGCACAGCGGGTGTGTGCGACACCACTCGAACGTGGCGGGCCCGCACCCCGCCGCAGGCGCCGGCCCCAGGGGTGCCGGGGGAGATCCGGGGCATCGGGGCGCCGCAGCGGGCGGCTTCGCGGCCGACGGCGCGGGATCACGCCAACTCCGTTGTTCCCCAGTCGAGTTGATCTGGGCTGATCTATGTTCTAGGGGCCCGTATCGGTTCACGGTTCACGGTTCGCCCCAGGAGGTCCGCTTGCAGCCCAGACGCGCCCGCGGCCGCGCCCTCGCCCGAGCGTTACGCCGTTCCCATCTGCTCATCGCCTTCGCCCTCGGCTCGCTGCTCGTCGGGGTGACCCCCTGGCTCGGCGTGGCGAGCCCGGGTCCCGGCGGCCGCGGCCCGACACCCCGGCCGGCCCCCGTGCCCTTCGACCAGCAGACGGCGAAGCAGTCGCCGCACCACGGCGTCGCCCCGGCCAACGCCATGGAGCCCTCGGCGCCCGTCCTCGACCGCACCGGATGGACCGCCGCGGCGAGCGACGAGGAGACCACCGGCGAGAACGGCCGCGCGGCCAACGTCCTCGACGGCAGCACGGCCACCATCTGGCACAGCAAATGGACGGCCACCGCCGCGCCCCTGCCGCACAGCATCACCGTCGACATGCACCGCACGGCCGTGGTCTCGGCACTCGTCTACCAACCCCGCACCGACGGGCCCAACGGCCGCATCGGCGAGTACAGCATCAGCCTGAGCGCCGACGGCCAGAACTGGGGCAGCCCGGTCGCCACCGGCACCCTCGCCGACGACGCCAGTGCCAAGACGCTCGGATTCGCCCCGCAGGGAACCCGGTTCGTCCGGCTCACCGCCCTCACCGAGGCCGGCAACCGCGGACCCTGGACCTCCGCCGCCGAACTCAACCTGCTCGGCGACCCCGGCACCCCCGCCGCCACCGTCGACCTGCCCCGCACCGGATGGACGGCCGCGGCCAGCGACGAGGAGACCACCGGGGAGAACGGCCGCGCGGCCAACGTCCTCGACGGCGACGCCGCCACCATCTGGCACAGCAAGTGGTCCGGCACCCCCGCCCCGCTGCCGCACAGCATCACCATCGACATGCACCGCACGGCGGCCGTGTCCGCCCTCGTCTACCAGCCGCGCAACGACGGCCCCAACGGGCGCGCAGGTGCGTACACCGTCACCACCAGCACCGACGGCACCGCCTTCGGCGCACCGGTGGCCGCGGGCACGTGGCGCGACGACGACACCGTCAAGACCGCCACCTTCACCCGCACCGAGAACGCCCGCTACATACGCCTGACCGTGACCGGCGAGGCCGGCAACCGCGGACCCTGGACCTCCGCCGCCGAGATACGCCTGAGCGGACCGGCCGACCCGGCCGCCCACGGCTCCTGGGACCGGATCACCGGCTTCCCCCTGGTGCCGGTGGCCACCGCCGTCCTGCCGGGCGACAAGCTGCTGGCCTGGTCGGCGTACGCCGTCGACCGCTTCGGCGGGAGCAACGGATACACCCAGACCGCGATCCTGGACCTCAAGACCGGCAAGGTCACCCAGCGCCGCATCGACAACACCGGCCACGACATGTTCTGCCCCGGCATAGCGATGCTCGCCGACGGCCGGGTCCTCGTCACGGGCGGCAGCAACGCGGAGAAGGCCAGCATCTACGACCCGGCCGCCGACGCCTGGTCCGCGACCACCAGCATGAACATCGCCCGCGGCTACCAGGCGATGACCCTGCTCTCCACCGGCGAGGCCTTCGTCCTCGGCGGATCCTGGAGCGGCGCCACCGGCGACAAGGCCGGCGAGGTCTGGTCCCCGGCCACCGGCACCTGGCGCAAGCTGCCCGGAGTCCCCGCCGCCCCGGCCCTGACGGCCGACCCGGCCGGCGCCTACCGCGCCGACAACCACATGTGGCTGCACGCCACCTCGAGCGGCAAGGTACTCCAGCTCGGCCCGAGCAAGCAGATGAACTGGATCACGACCGGCGGCAACGGAAGCATCACCTCCGCCGGCACCCGGGCCGACAGCCAGGACGCCATGACCGGCAACGCCGTCGCCTACGACATCGGCAAGCTGCTCACCCTGGGCGGCTCGCCCGCGTACGAGAAGACGCCCGCCACCCGGCGCGCGTACACCGTGAGCATCGACGGGAACCAGGTCCAGGCCGCCCGCACGGGCGACATGGGCTACGCCCGCTCCTTCGGCAACAGCGTCGTCCTGCCCGACGGCAAGGTCGCCGTGTTCGGCGGGCAGGCCTACCCCGTGCCGTTCAGCGACGCCACCTCCGTCCTGACCCCCGAGCTGTGGGACCCGGCGACCGGACGGTTCACCCCGCTCGCCACCATGGCGATCCCGCGCAACTACCACAGCGTGGCGAACCTGCTGCCGGACGGCCGCATCTTCTCCGGCGGCGGCGGCCTGTGCGGCGACTGCGCCACCAACCACGCCGACGGGGCCGTGTTCACCCCGCCGTACCTGCTCAACGCGGACGGCTCGCCCAAGCCGCGGCCCGCCATCACCGGCGGCGTGCCGCCCCGGGCGGCCGCGGGCGCCTCGCTCACCGTCTCCACCGACGGGCCGGTGGCCTCCTTCGTCCTGATGCGGGCCGCGGCCGCGACCCACTCCACCGACAACGACCAACGGCGGGTCCCCCTGGTGTCCACGGCCGCCGGGACCGGCACGTACACGGTCTCCATCCCGGCCGACAAGGGCGTGGTCCTGCCCGGCACCTACATGCTCTTCGCCCTCGATGCCCACGGCGTGCCGAGCACCGCCCGGTTCGTCACCGTCTCCTGAGACCCCGACGACGGCTCCGCCCCCAGCCGGGCTCGCCGGGCGGGGGCGGCGCCGGCGCCGGGGCCGTTTGAGGACGGCCGCTCCTTCCGCTAAGATCAATCACGAGCCCGCCGCCGCGGACAGCGGAAGCGGGCCCGGCGTTGGTGGTCCAAGGAAAGGCACCCCACTTCCTGTGGGGGGATGCAGGTGCAAGGCCTGCCCAGCGCTCGACCAAGGCCCCGGCCTCCCTGAGGAGGCCGGGGCCTTCCGCATGGCCGCGGGCGTGTGACCATAACCCCCTCGCACATCCGCACGTCATGGGGGGACCATGCGCACCCGCACCACCCGCACCACCTCCGCCGCCACCGGCCTGGCGGCCGCGCTCACGGCGCTGCTGCTCCTGACCGGCTGCACCGCGTCCGACCACGGGCCGCGTCCGGGTTCGGGCGGTACCGCCGCCGCCCCCGTACCGGCCGGCGGCTCCGCGTACGAGGGCCCGCGCCCGCAGGACCAGAACCTCCTGGCCTGGACCGGCGACCCCAACGACGCGGGCCACGTGACCGCCCAGTCCGCGGCCGGGGTCGGCGGACGGGTCACCCTGGTACGGATCGTGCTGCGCGAGCAGATCACCTGGTCCAACATCTGGCTCGGCCTCGCCGGCCTGGACCCGAACGCGCAGCTCTCCGACTGCTACCTCGGCGTGTACGACGCGGGCGGCACCCTGCGGGCGACCACCGCGGACATCTCGCCGCAGCTGATGACCGACGCCGTCGCCAAGCCGCTGCCCCTCGCCAAGCCGTTCACCGCCGCCCCGGGCACCTACTTCATCGCCCTCCTCCTCAACGGCAACTGGGCCACCAACGCCCTCACCCTCAAGGCCACGGGCGCCGGCATCTCGGTCAATGCCGGGCTCGCCCCGCCGAACCTGCGCTACAGCACGGTCCTGACCGGCCAGACATCCCTGCCGGCCCACGTGAACCTCGCCGAGCAGTCCACCAGCACCATCAACACCGGCTGGGCCAGCCAGTGGTACGGCATCTCCTGACCCGCGGCCCCCGACCCACCCCGCCCCGGCCCGTCCGGAGCCCGTGACGTCCCGGGCCGCCGCCCGCTCCGGCAGCGGACAGGCGGCTCGGCGTACGGCCGGCCATCCCCCTTGCCGAGGGCCGCGGCCGCATCCGATGATCCTCGGATGAGCCTTCCCCCACAGGTGGTGCACCTGGACGCCCCGGACGCCCCGGGCGGCCTGACGCTCCGCCGCTTCGAGGCGGAGGCGGACCTGCCCGAGTTCCTGCGGGTCCTCGAGGAGTCGCTGGAGCACCTGCGCCCCTGGATGCCCTGGGCCGCCGAGCACACTCCGGCCGCGGCCCGCCGGTTCCTGGCCGACCGCCCCGCACGCTGGGCGAGCGGCGAGGCGTACACGTACGCGATCGTGCTGGACGGGGCGATCGTCGGCTCGTGCGGACTGTACCGGCACGAGGACACCCCGGCCGACGGCATCGAGATCGGCTACTGGCTGCACCCCGCCGCCACCGGCCGCGGGGTGGCGACCCGGGCCGCCCGCGCCCTGGCCGAGGAGGCCCTCCGCCTGCCCGGCGTGGACCACGTCGAGATCGTCCACGACCCGGCCAACCGCGCCAGCGGCGCCGTCCCCGACCGACTCGGCTTCACTGAGCGGCCCCGCCGCCCGGCCGGGGCCGGCGAGCTGCGCGTCTGGCGGCTCTGCCGTCCTAGCAGCGGTTCAGGGGGCCGGTCTGCCGGGTGAGGTTGTCGTTGGACATCCAGCCGGCCCGGTCGGTGCCGGGCACGCGGACGTACGTCCACTTGTGGCCGTAGGAGTTGACGACGAAGCAGTGGTACAGGAGCTTCGTACCCGACTTGGCCAGGGCCACGGCCGGGCACGCCTGGTACGGCCCGGTCACGATGTGGAAGTCGCCGGACATGTAGCCGTACGAGCCCGGGCTCCGCTCCTGGTGGCTCCAGCCCGCGCAGGTCGTCGGCACGGGGCTGGGTCCGGCGGCCGCTGACGCCGAGGCGCCGCCCTTCGGGCTCGGCTTGGCGGCAGGGCTCTTGCCGCCCGCGGGCCGGGACGGGGCGCCGGACGACGGGGTGGGGGAGGGGGCGGCGGGCTGCGGGGATTCCGCCCGGACACGGCGGTCGGTGCGGCCACCGCCCGCGTCGTCGTCGCCCACCACGGCGTAGGTGACCCCGCCGCCCGCGAGCACCGCGGCGGCCGCGGCCGCGACGACCAGACGGCCGCGGAACCGGCGCCCCGCGGCGGCCGCCCCGCCGGCGTGCGGAGCCGTAACCGGCCCGGCGTGACCGGCGTACGGGGCGTGCGGCGACGGCAGCGGCTGGGGTGGGGGCGTCGGCATCGGCACGGGGGTCGGCGCCGGCATCGGCACCGGTGTCGGCTGCGGGTAGGGCGTCGGCGCGGGCCCGTACCCCGGCGGGACCGGCGGCGCACCGGCGGCCCGCCCCGCCACCGGACCGGCGCCAGGCCCGGCGGTGGCCGCCGCGGGGCCGGGGGCCGGGCTCCCGCCCGCGGCCACGCGTTCCAGCATCGCCCGCGCCCGGGCGGCGTCCGGGCGGTCCTGCGGCTCCTTCGCCATGAGCGCCCGCAGCACGGGCCCCAGCGGCCCCGCACGCCGCGGCTCCGGCAGCGGGTCCGAGACGATCGCCGACAGGGTCGACCAGGCCGACGTACGGCGGAACGGCGAGCCGCCCTCCACGGCCGCGTACAGCGTCATCCCCAACGACCAGATGTCCGACGCCGGACCGGGCTCCCGGCCCTGCGCCCGCTCCGGCGCGAGGTAGTCGAGGGAGCCGATGAGCTGACCGCTGCGGGTCAGCTTCGCCGTGGCCTCGTCCGCCGCCTCGACGGTGGCGATCCCGAAGTCGGTGAGCACGACCCGGCCGCCGGGCTCCAGCAGGACGTTGGCCGGCTTCACGTCGCGGTGCAGCACGCCCGCCCGGTGCGCGGCGTCGAGCGCGTCCATCAGCCGGGCCCCGATCGCCGCCGCCTCGCGCGGATCCAGGGGGCCGCGCTCGTCCAGCACGCTGTCGAGCGAGGGACCCTCGACGAGCTCCATGACGATGACCGGCAGCCCTTCCTCCTCGGCCACGTCGTGCACGGTGACCACCCCGTGGTGGCGGATCCGCGCGGCGGCCTGCGCCTCGCGCTGCATCCGGGCGCGCAGATCCGCCAGTTCGGCCGCGGAGGCATCGGTGTAGGCCCGCATGACCTTGACGGCGACCTCGCGGCCCAGCAGTTCGTCCACCGCGCGGGCGACGACGCCCATGCCGCCCCGCCCGATCGTCGCGGTGACCCGGTACCGGCCGCCGAGCACCCTCCCGACCAGCTCCCCGCCGCCCCCTGCCGCCCCCTCCGCCGTCACGCGCTCGCTCCCCGTCCCCACTGCTCGTCAACTCGGTCGTGCCCGTGCGCCCCAGCGTAAGGGCAGGCACGTGCGGCGCAGCGACCGACTTCACCCCCCGGGCAGGGGGTGTAGCTGGGTACACCCCCTCGGGCAGCTACGTGCAGGGGCGGCGGGCGCGGCGGGCGGCAGAGTCGGGCGTGCGGTGCGAGGGACGTGCCGGGAGCGATCGAAGGGCGAGGGGGCCGGGCGCAATGCCGGAGCTGAAGCAGAGGGGCGCGGGGGCGGGACGGGACGCCGTTTCCGCCGCGGCGGCGGCGGGGGAGGGGCCGGGGCCGAGGCCGTGGAAGGCGGAAGCGGGGGTGTTCCTCGCCGTCGCGTTCGCGGCGGCGGGGGCGTGGGGCGCCGTGCAGCCCGCGACGGGGATCCCGCCGGAGGTGGTGCAGTTGACCCAGTTCGGGCCCGCCGTCGCCGTGGCGGCGGTGGCCGCCCTGTGGCCGGGCCGGATCCGGCGCCGGCTCGCCGGAGCCCTGCCGGGCGCGGGCGCAGCCCCGGCGGGGGAGCGGCGCGGGCCCGCCCGGGGGCCGCTCCTCCTGCTCACGGCGGTACTGATCACCACGCTGAGCGCGGGCGCGTACGCGATGGCGGAGGCGGGGCCGGTGCACCTGACCGATCCCCGGAGCCTGCGGAACCCGTTCCTCCTGATCGCCGTGGCCCAACTCGTCGGCGCCTGCGGCGAGGAGATCGGCTGGCGGTGCCTGCTCCAGCCCCTGCTGCGGACCCGTTTCGGCCCGCTCACCGCGTCCTCGCTGGTCGGCGTGGTGTGGGGGCTGTGGCACGTGCCGGTCCTCGCCCAGGCGCCGGCGTACGCGGCCGCCTTCCTGGCGGGCACGGTCGCGATGTCCGTCGTCCTCGGGCTCGCCCTGGAGCACGTCCGCGGGAACCGGCTGCTGCTCGCGGGCGGCTTCCACACCCTGGTCAACCTCGGGATGCTGCTGTGCATGGACGAGGAGTCGGGGGCCGTGCTGCCCATGGTGCTGTTCGGCGGCGCCTGCGTGGCCGTGGCCGTTCCGTGGGTGGCGGCCGCCGTTAGGATCACGGCCGGGGCGGCGCACGAGGCGCGCTGACGGGGCGGAACGACGGGTGGTCATGGCAGAGCGGGGCGGACACCGCCCGGGCACCGGGGACGGGCGAACCGCCGCCAGGGCTGGGCTCCCGGGCACCACGCGCCGGATGCCCGGCTCCACGCGCCGGGACGCCGGCCCCGCACGCCCTGACCCCGGCCCGGCGCGCCGGGAACCCGTCCTGCGGTCCGTCCTGGCCGACCTCGGGCGCTGCCAGCTGCTTTCGCTGTCCGCCTTCGCGGTCTGCGCGGCCGGCGCGCTCGTCGGGTGCGTCCTGCTCCTGCTGCCCGTCGGGGCCGGCTTCCCGCTGCTGCCGCCCGCCGCGAGGACCCTGCGCCGCCTCTCCGACCGCTACCGCACCCGGGCCGAACGCCGGACGGGCACCCCCGTCGCCGCGCCCGACCCCCTCGCCTTCGACGACGCCTCGGCGAGCCGCCGCGAGCGCGCCGTGGCCGTCCTCGGCGACGACGGCTTCTGGCGGGACCTGCGCTGGGCGTGGGCCGAGCCCTGGGTCGGCGGCCTGCTGGTGGCGGCGCCCCTCGCCCTCGTGGAGTACGGGGTCTTCGGCGCGCTGGTGCAGCCGTTCGTCTGGCGGATGCTGGGCGACGGCAACTGGTACGCCTTCGTCCCGGTCGACTCCCGCGCCGGCATGCTCGCCGCGCTCGTCCTCGGCCTCGGCTTCGCCGCGGCCGGACTGCGCCTCGCACCGGCGGTGCTGCGGCTGCACGCCCGCTGGAGCCGGCGCCTGCTCGCGCCGCCGCTCGCCGCCGAACTCGCCCGCCGGATCACGCACCTGGCCGAAACCCGGGCCGACGCCCTGGACGTACAGGCCGCCGAACTGCGGCGCATCGAGCGGGACCTGCACGACGGGGCGCAGGCCCGCCTGGTGGCCCTCGGCATGACCCTGGACGAGGCGACCCGGCTCCTCGACTCCGACCCGCGGGCGGCGCGAGCGCGGCTGGAGGAGGTGCGCGCCACCGCGCAGCGGGCCCTGCAGGACCTGCGCGACCTGGTGCACGGCGTCCTGCCGCCGATCCTGGCCGACCGCGGACTCGGCGACGCCGTACGCTCACTGGCCCTGGACAGCCACCTCGACGTGCACGTCGAGGCCGAGCTGCCCCACCGCCTGCCCGCGCCGGTGGAATCGGCGGGCTATTTCGCCGTCGCGGAGCTGCTGGCCAACGCAGCCAAGCACTCCGGCGCCCGCGAGGTCCGCATCCACCTCGCCCACGCGGACGGCGCGCTGCGCGCCACCGTCAGCGACGACGGCCGCGGCGGGGCGGATCCCGCCCGGGGCAGCGGACTGCGGGGCGTGCGGCGCCGGTTGGGTACCTTCGACGGAACCCTCGCCCTGCACAGCCCGCCCGGCGGGCCGACCACCGCGACCCTGGAGATACCGTGCGCGTCGTCCTCGCCGAAGACCTCTTCCTCCTGCGCGACGGGCTGACGCGCACCCTGCAGGACCACGGATTCGAGGTGGTCGCGGCCGTCGACAACGGCCCGTCGCTGCTGCGCGCCCTGCGCGAGGAGGCCCCGGACGTCGCCGTCGTCGACATCCGCCTGCCGCCGTCGTTCACGGACGAGGGCCTGCGCGCTGCCCTGGAGGCCCGCAGGTCCCGGCCCTCGCTGCCCGTCCTGGTCCTGTCCCAGTACGTCGACCAGCTCTACGCGCACGAACTGCTGGCCGGCGGCCAGGGGGCCATCGGCTACCTCCTCAAGGACCGGGTCACGCACACCGCCCAGTTCGTCGATGCGGTCCGCACCGTCGCCGCGGGCGGCACGGTCATGGACCCCCAGGTCATCGCCAGGCTCCTGGCCCGCAGCGACGCCCGCGGCACGACGGCGGCGCTGACGCCGCGCGAGCTGGACGTACTGCGGCTGATGGCGGAGGGCCGGTCCAACGCCGCCGTCGGCCAGTCGCTGCACATCAGCGAGAGCGCCGTCGCCAAACACACCGCGGCCATCTTCGCCAAGCTGCGGATCGACCCGTCCCCGGACGACAACCGGCGCGTCCTGGCGGTCCTGGCCTACCTCAAGCGGTAGGGCCCCCGAGCCGGTTCCGGTCCTGGCCGCGGCCACGGCCCGGGCCCGCCGCCGGGGCGGTGCGGCCTCAGGCCACGGGGTCGGGTGCCAGCTCGATCACCTCGGCGGGGCCGGCCCGGAACGCCGGGCTGGCGGCGTCGGCCTCGATCATGTGCGCGGTGACCTCGTGCGCGGCGAGCGCCGCCCTCGACGACCACTGCTCGACGAGCACGAAGCGGTCGGGATCGCCGCTCACCCGGTGCAGGTCGTACTGCAGGCACCCCTCTTCGGCGCGCACGAGGGGCGCGAGCCGCTCGAAGGCGTCGACCTGCTCCCGGCCGCGGCCCGGGAGGGTGGTGATCAGTATGTGGAGGCGTACGGGTTCTGACATGCGGCAGAGCCTAGATCGGCACCCGAGGCACCGAAAGGCCCGTTCCGCTGGCCGGACGCCCCGGACCCCGGACACGGGCCGGTGCCGACGCCACCCGGAGACGCCACCCGGAGACCTAGGAGGGGGCGGCTCACGGCGGGGGCAGCGGTGGTCCTAGGGTGGCGGGTGGGGTTGCGGGGATCCGTGCGGGGTCCGGCCGGGCCCGAAGGTTTCGTCTCTCCCTGGGGGTTGTCGGCCATGGTGCGCTCGCTCGACGGTCTCGTCTTCGTTCCCGTTGCCGACCAGGCGGCGGGGCAGGTCGGGCGGCAGACCCGGTTCGCGTACCACGAGCAGGACGGGCGGATCTGGGCTGAGTACGCCGGCGGGGACGTGGTCCGGGGGCACCTGGTCGGCACCCGCGCGGGCGACGCCCTCGACTTCCGCTACGTACAGCTCCGCCTCGACGGCACCACCGCGTCCGGGCACTGCACCTCGCTGCTGAGCGAGCTCCCCGACGGCCGCCTCCGCCTGGAGGAGACGTGGAGCTGGGAGTCCCAGGAGGGCAGCGGCACGAGCGCGGTCGAGCAACTGCCCTCCTGAGCCGTGGCAGGCTGTGCACACGAGTGCGCACTGATGGGCGAGGGAAGGGAACGGATGGGCTTCGCGCTGGAGGGACCGCTGCTGGAAGGGGCGCTGGTGCGTCTGGAGCCGCTGGACCACCGCCACGCGGCCGGGCTGGCCGCGGCGGCGGAGGAGGACCGCAGCTCCTACGGCTACACCTGGGTGCCGAGGGCGGCCGAGATCGAGGACTACATCGACGGCCAGCTCGCCCGCGCAGCCGCCGGCACGGTGGCCCCGTACGCCCAGGTGGACCGGGCGACGGGCCGGGTGGTCGGCGCCACGGGCTACCTGGACGCCCGCCCCTGGCCCACCGGGGGCGCCGGGCTGTGCGCCGTCGAGATCGGCTACACCTGGCTCGCGGCTTCGGCCCAGGGCACCGGCGTGAACACCGAAGCCAAGTACCTGCTGTTCCGCCACGCGTTCGAGAACTGGGGCGTGGCACGCCTCGACCTGAAGACGGACGCCCGCAACGACCGCTCCCGGGCGGCCATGGAGCGCCTCGGGGCGCGCTTCGAGGGCGTGCTGCGGAACTGGGCGCGGTCCTGGGCGCCGGGCGAGGACGGCCTGCTCCGGGACTCGGCGATCTTCTCCGTGACGGCGCAGGAGTGGCCGCAGTGCCGGGCCGGACTGGAACGCCGCCTCGCGCGGACGCCGGCCCGCAGCTGATCCCCCTACCCGCCGGCGGTCAGTCCGCGGCGCCGTCCTCCCGGCGGACCAGGACGCCGTTGGCGTCGCGGCGGTAGACGCGCCTGCGGTTCTTGGCGAGCTTGGCCTCGACCTCGTCCTGGAGGTCGTGGCCGGTCATCTCCGCGAGGGCCGCCAAGTACAGGAACACGTCGGCGAGTTCCTCACCCGCGTCGGGCAGTTTCCGGCGCCACGCGGTGAAGGCCTCGCCCAGCTCGGCGTTCAACAGCCCGAACTCCAGGGCCACGTCGGTCGTGTTGAAGCCCTTGTCCAGCTTGTTCTCCCAGGCGAGCTTCTGGGCTGAGCGGATGTCCACCGGTTCCTCCGGACGCGGATCGCGACTCCTGTGCTGCCCCGAGCCTAGCGACCGGCAGCCGGTGAACCGCCCGGCGGTCGCCGTCCTGGCTTCGCTGGCCGCCAACGCCGCCACGGCGCAGGACCGTTGGCCCGGAGCCGTCGACCGGATCCGGCAGCAGCCGTGGTGGTGGGTCGGCGGCCTCGGGGCCCCCGCCGCCGGGCCGGCACGTACGGATCTGGGACACGGCCACCTGGACCGGTGGGCCGGAGCTCACCCGCCACCACGGCGACGTACGCTCCCTGACGGGCCATCCGGACGGCAGCCGCATCGCCTCGGCCGGCTGTGGGACGCCCGCACCGGCCGCGCCGCCACCGCCCTGCGCACCGAAGCTCCGCTGTACGCCTGCGCGCGGGGCCCCGAGGGTACGGACCTGGCCGCCACGGGGCTCGGCGGCCTCTACCTCTTCGCACTCCATGCCTGAGGCTGTGGCGGGCCACGGACGTGCGTGACGAGCGCCGCACCCCGAGGGCGGAGCCGGCCGGACTTGAACCGGCGTCCTCGCGGTGTGGGAGACCGCGCGCGTCGACCTCTGCGCTACGGCCCCGCCCCTGCGCATCCTAGGCGCTTCCCGGGAGGACGCCGGTCGCGGCCGTGGCCGGTTTTCACGGCCCTGCCGGAGCACCGCCCGGTGGGGCTGGCTTAGGATTTCCACCTTCGGCGTGGTCGTGTCCGGGGAGGGTGAGGGGCGGTGCCGGAAGGAACGATTCTGGGCCGGCTCGCTCGGATGGGCAGGCGGTCCGAGGGTTCGGTCGGGCGTCGTGCCGTCCGCAAGGAGGCCAGGCGGGCGCTGCGGGAGATGCCGCTGCCCCGTCCCTTCAGCATGCCCGCTCTGATCGCGGCCATCGAGGCGGAGCGCGGCCGGCGGATCGAGCTGGTGGCGGTCCCGGACCGGCTGCTCGGACAGAGCGACGTCTGCGGACTGTGGATCCGGCACGAAGACGCCCCCGTGGACCTGGTCTTCATCCCGGAGAGCATCTCCGGATACCACCGCCAGCGCGTCCTCTTCCACGAGCTGGCCCACCTGTGGTGCGACGACCCGGAGACGTTCGCCGGGCAGACGGCGACGCTGCTGCCGGGCTTCTCCCCCGAGCTGCTGGCCCGGCTGGCCGGCGCGGGCCCGTTCATGGCCAGGCACCGCTTCGACACCCACGTCGAGCTGCGCGCCGAGATGATCGCCGATCTGCTCCACCAGGAGGCGTTCGCCTCCGCGCCCGTCGGGGACGGCACCCTGCAGGGTCTCGACGACACCCTTTCCCATCCCTTCTCCCGCCCGGCCAGGAGTCGTCTTGACTGACATGCTGACGTACGGCGTCGTTCTCCTGCTCCTCGTGCAGGTCGTGTGGCGGATGCCCGCCGCGATACGCGGGCGGGTGCGCGAGCGCTCACTGTGGGGCGCCTTCGCAGCGCTCGCCTGTGCCTGGCTGATGCGCAGCAGCCTGGGCAGGCGCCTCGTCGACGGGCTCGGCGTGGACGACCTGGCCACGCTGCTCAAGCACTGCCTGACCATCGCCGGGATGTGCGTGCTGCTCCGCTACATCGCCGCCGTCTACCGCGAGGGCGCGGCCGGGGGGACGCCCTCCCGGCAGGCGCGCGTGACGGTCGCGGTCCAGCGGTACGCCGTGGCCGCGGCAGCCCTGGCCTGCGCCGGCATGGCGGCGGTCTTCCTGTTCGCCCTGCACCGCGGGCCGGTACCGGTGGACTCGCACTTCGTGGACCGGCACGCCGGCGAACCCGGTCTCGCCGTCTACATGACGCTCTTCTACGGCTACAGCGGCGCCGTGATCACGCTGTGCGGCTACCAGTGGGCCAGCGCAGCCCGCCGGGCGCCCCGCCGGGCCCTGCGCACCGGCCTGCGCCTGATGGCCGCCGGCATGGCGATCGGCACCCTGTACTCCGCGGTCCGGGCCGTCTACAGCATCGTCGTCGCCCTCCACCCCATCCCGGTCGCCGCCGCCCACATCCAGGAGAACATCACCGACGGCATGCTCTACGCCGCCTTCCTGTGCTGGGGCGTCGGCGTGATCGCCCCGGCGACCCAGGCCGCGGTGAACCGGGTACGGGCGTACAGGATGCTGGCGGGGCTCCATCCCCTGTGGCGGGACCTCGCGCTCACCGCCCCCGACATCGTGCGCCACGCCCCCAGCCGCACCCTGCCGGGGCGCCGCGCCGCACACCGCCTCGACACCCTGCGCGACCTGGTCTCGCACGACGTCTCGCCCCACGTCCGCCTGGGGCGCTACGTCACCGAGATCCGCGACGTCATCCACGCGCTGCGCCGCCAGGCCCCGCACGACCTCTACCAGGTCGCGCTGGAGCTCGCCGAGAGCGAGGGGCACACGGGCGCGGACGCCGAGGCCGTGGCGCAGGCGTACTGGATCATGGCTGCGCGCTCGGCCATGCGGGCCCCGGTCCGCGAGCCCGGCGTACCGGCCGAGTTCCCTGCGGCCGGCGAGGACTTCTTCTCCGAGGAGGTGCCGTGGCTGCTGCGCGTGTGCGAGGCGTACACGCGAGCGGATCCCGCGGTCGCGGAGGAGGTCCTGGAGGACTCCCGCACCTCCGCCTGAGGGCCTCGAACGGCAACGACACTCACGGCAACGACACTCACGGCAACAACACCCATCACAGGAGCACTCACTCATGACCGCATCCACCGGCCGCGCGAAGGCGACGAAGGCCACCGCATCGGCCGCCGCCATCGTCAGGGACGAACAGGGCCGGGTGCTCATCGTCAACCCCGTCTACAAGGAGCGCTGGAACCTGCCGGGCGGTCACATCGACGAAGGCGAGCTCCCGAGCGCGGCCGTCCGGCGCGAGCTCCGCGAGGAGGTCGGCCTGGACGTCGAGATCGGCGACCTGCTGGTCACCGCCTGGGTCACCCGCCCCGAGGGGTCCCACGTCTTCTACGTGTTCGACGGCCCCGAGCTGACCCCGGAGCAGCAGCGGGGCATCACCCTGCAGGACTCGGAGATCGGGGAGTTCCGGTTCAGCCTGCCGGAGGACATCTCGCCCGACATGATTCCGCCGTTCGCACTGGCCATCTGGCGCAAGGCGCTGGCGGCGCGGGAGGAGAAGCGGGCCGCGTACGTCGAACTCGCCCTGTAGGCGCGTACGCGCCCGTCGGCGGGGTGCGGACGCCTCCTTCGGCCTGCTTCCGCCTACTTCGGCCGCATCCCGTCGACGACACCGCCGATGAACTCCAGCAGCTCCGCGGGAAGTGCCTCGCCGCCCCCTCGGGCCGCGAGGCCGGCCAGGCCGCCGCGCACGAGGCGCATGCCGCTGACGATCCGGTGCACCTCGGCGTCGTTGCTCCGGAAGAACAGCGGCGGCACGGCGAGCGCGGCCGCGAGCGCGTCGAGGACCTCGCCGGGCACCGCTTCCACCTCGCCGGTGCGCAGGGCCCGTACGAGGTCCTCGCTCAGCACTGCGGAGCCCACCTTCGTGTTGCCCAGGCGGGCGATCTGGGCGTCGGTGGGGTGCGGGGCGGTGTAGGTCTCCTCGAGCAGGTGCGTGATCTTCTCGGCGATGGTGACCGGCAGGCGGGGCGTGCCCTTCGGCGCGGCCTCGTCGCCAGGGGTCTGCTGCTCGGTGCGACCGATCGGGACCGCCGCCGGAGGCGTCCGGGGGTCGGGGTGGAAGGAGCGCTCCTGCGCGGCCAGCAGCTCCTCCACGCTCACGCCGTACGCATCGGCCAGGGTGGGCAGGAACTTCTCCGCGAGGCGCCGCCTGCCCCGTTCGGCGTTGGCCACCGGGCCGGCGCTGCGGGTCCCGGTGATGGCTGCCGTCTGGTACTGGGAGTAGCCGGCATCGCAGCGCAGATCCGCGAGGTCCGGGGGCAGGAGCCGGGGGAAGAGCTCGTCCAGATCCATGCCGAGCGCCTGGGCGAGGGCGGGGAGCTTCTCGCCGTCCGGCACCGACTTGCCGCTCTCCCAGCCGACCACGGCCGGCACGGAGACGCCCAGGCGCTCCGCGATGTCTGCCTGGGTCAGGTCGGCGGCTCGGCGTACTTTGCGGAGCAGGTGTCCGTCGACGTGACGAACAGGCATGAGCTCTCCTGGGCTGGGTCGGCAGGGGACGCACCAACTTTACCGAGTGCGCGACTTGATTGGTTCGCCAAAGCTAGATAACTTCATTTCAGCGAACGGGGGTCGCTCCTCCGGGCACCGGACTGCACCGGCTTCGGCCGTGCATTGCAGTGCCCTGCCGTGGACCGAAGCACAGGGGGTGCTTCGGTCCACGGGTTCGAGGAATCCCGTACCGACACCGGTGACGAAGCCCGCAGACCGCAGAAACCGCAGAGTCGGCCGGTTGCCGCTGGGGCGGCTCAGCTCTCCAGGTAGGTCACGGTGCCCGTGCGCCGGGCTTCATCGGTGGCCTTGAGCCGGGCGAACTGGCCGGCGTCCATGATGCCCTCCCACTCCTGAAGGGTGTGGACGCGGAGTTCGGTGTGCTCGTTCGGGTCGAGCGTGAGGGCCGAGATCTGTTCGTCGGTGAGCCGGCCGCCGTCGAAGATGACGCCGAACCTGTTGAGCGGCCAGCCGTCGCCCTGGGTGGTGAAGCGGACCGCGAGCAGCCTCTGCGGTCCCGTGAACGTCATCTGCGTTTCCTCGAAGCACTCCCTCAGGGCGCACTCCCAGGGCGTCTCGCCGGGATCCATGTTCCCGCCGGGCCACTGCCACGCGTCCTCGTCGCGGACGGCGCGGAGCTGGAGCGGGCGACCGGCGGTGTCGGTGAAGTAGAGGCCCGCGTAACTGGTGGCGTTCGCGATGGTCTTGACGTACTCCTCGGGCGGGATCCAAGTCATGCCGAAGCCTCCTTCTCGGCGGAGCGGTAGTACGTTACCCGCATACGCCGCCGGCCGTGGGCCGAAGCCGCCTCCAGGCCCACGCGGCCGGCAAGACCGCGCGCCTGCGCGTCGGCATGATGCCGTTCCACGTGTACGAACTGCGCCGCTGCCGGGACACCTTCCGCTCCCGTCACCCCGGTGGGAGCTGCAGGTGCGCCGGGCGTCCTTCATCGACCCGTTCGCCAGGCTCCGCGAGGGCGACATGGACGTGCTCCTCTCGTGCTGCCGGTGGAGGAGCCCGACTTGACCGTCGGCCCGATCGTCTTCCGCGATTGCCGCGTCCTCGGCGTCGCTGCCGAACACGACCTCGCGGGGCGGCACCGCGCACTGCTCGATCCACGGAACTGAGGCGCGGCCCCTCGTTGGTTCGCGTTCGCTCGACGCGCGCGGGGGCGCGCCCGTTCCCGCGGACGTCCTCGGCTTCGCGTGGGTGGACTCCCGCATGGCGGGCACGGTCGAGGTGGCGTTGCGGTGGCGCGGCGCGCGCCACGCGGACGCCGACGCCCTGACGGCGGCCTTCGCCCCGGCCGGACGGCTTGGCCGCGTTCAGCGACCGGCGGCACGGGGTCGGTGGCCCGGGCAGAGCGCGGGCCCTGCCCCGCGCTGCGGGGCTACGGAGGTGATTCGGCCCAGGTCTCCGGGCCGCCGCCCCGCCATTCGACGAGGGTGGGGTCGGTCAGGTCGAGGTCCTCGGCCCCCGTCACGCCGGCTGCCGTCAGGAAGGCCGCGATGTCGGACGGCTTCTGCGCCACGCCGATGGCAACGCCGTCCCAGCGCACGCGCCGCCAGCCGTTCTCGTCGGGCGGGTAGATGACCAGGCGGGCAGACATGCCCACCAGTCTTCCGGCGGCGGCACGGCGGTGCACCCCGGGGCCGCCCGTTCGTGGAGCGGGAGCCTCTCTCCCCCTCGTCCTCTTCGTCCGCTCAGGTGACCCTGCACGCGGCGGCCCAGGTCAGGGTGGGTGGGCCGGCGGGGCTCACCTTGGCTGCCCCTGGTGCGCGTCCGCTGCCGGCACTCCCCGACCCCTCCGCCCGGGAGGCGGACGAGCGCACCGGCCGCGTCCGTCAGGAGCACGCGTCGGCGGCGCCCGTGGCGGCGGGGCTGCTGCGGCGGGCGGTGAAGCCCCACGTGATCACCAGCCGGTACACCCCTCCGCTGCTGGTCGCCCGTGAGAGAAGCCGCCCGGGATCGCGGCCGTGGCGATCACGCCCGGTTTCCTGCGCTCGGAGGCCGCGCTGGAGCAATTCGCAGTCGCCGAGGCCGACTGGCGCGACACCGCGTCCCAGGAGCCGAATTTCAGCCATTCCCAGCCCCCTGACTACCTGGGCCGCGCCGTCGCCGCACTGGCCGCCGCCCCCCCCCGACGTCAGGGCCAGGACCGGCCGCGCCCTGGCCACCTGGCCCTGTAGCGGGCGTACGGCTTCACCGACGCGGACGGCACGCAGCCGGACCGCGCCGCGCACCGGGCCGAGAACCTGGCGGAGCAGTACGGGCCCTGGGCAGGCCGCTGTAGGGCATGCAGTTGGCGGCCCCGCACCCGCTCAGGGGGCCGCGTGCCGTACGTGGAGATGGCCCTCGAGGGGGAAGGCGGGCGGGGCCGGCGGCAGGAGCCCGGCGAAGGCGTAGCCGCTCTTCTGCGCGACCCGGCAGGAGGCGGCGTTGTCCGTCCGGTGGATGAGCTCGACGCGTTCCAGGCCCTCGGCCCGGAAGGTGTCGAACGCCCAGGCGGTGACCGCCTCCAGGGCCCGCGGCGCCACACCGCGGCCGCGCGCCGGGCCGGCCGTCCAGTAGCCGACCTCCGCCGACGGCGCGCCCGGCACGACCTCCTTGAGCACCGCACTGCCGGCCAGCCGCCCCGGAGCGCCGTCGGGGCCGGACTCCACGACGGCGAAGCAGAAGCGATCGCCCGCAGCCCAGCGCCGCTCCTGTTCCCCGACCCACCGCAGTCCGTCGGCCTCGTTCGCCATGCGGTGGCTCGTCCAGCGCAGCAGCTCGGGATCCCGGTAGGCCTCGACCAGCGCCGGTGCGTCCTGCGGGCGCCAGGGCCGCAGGAGGAGGGCCGGAGCGGTCGGCGTCGCAGCCGCCGTCAGGGTCAGGCCGCTCGGCGGGTGCGGGTACGGTTGCGGGAGCCGCCCCGTCATCGCTCGACCCGGTCGCGCAGGGCCCGGACGGACCAGTCGAGCGCAGGGTGCAGACCCTGCGGGCCGGGCCATCCGTTGACGACCGCGAGGAGGCGGAAGTAGCGCTCCCTGCGCGGGTCGTTCAGGCCCTCCAGCCGGGCGAGGAGCGGCCGCAGGGGAGCGACGGGGCCGCCGCCTCCGCCTTCACCTCCGCCTCCGCGTCCGCCTCGGCACAGGTTCACCAGCTGCGCGACGAACGGGTCGGCCTCGGGGGAGTCGGGTTCGACACCGGCCGCCAGGGCAGGGGCGACCGCGTCGCGGACGGTCGCCGCGAGGTCCCGGCTCCTGCTCGGCGGCACCCCCTGCCCGCGCCCGGCCACATGGTCGCGGACCATCTGGCGTACGTGGTCCCGGAAGCCGGGGTCCTGCGACAACTCGGCCAGTTCCAGCCAGGCCTCGATCTGGTCCGGACGGGGGTCCGCGGGGAGCTCCGGAGTCATGGAGCACATGACCGCCGAGAAGACGGCGTCGTCCGCCGGTGCGTGCTCACCACCGCCGTCGCTGTCGCTGCCGCTGCCGTGGAAGACCGCCCGGAGGAAATCGTCGACCAGCTCCCGGCGTTCGGAATCGGACAGTCCGGCCAGCTTGTGCATGAGATGGGTCTCCTCAGGGGTGGCCCCGCGCTTCGCCACGGCGGTCAGCACCGCGCGCCGCAACCGCAGGGTCCGGATCTGCACGTCCAGCGCCTCGGCCTGGGCCGCGGCGACCTCCGGGAGCTCCCGCTCCCGGTCCATGACCTGCCGGATGGCCGGGAGGCCGAGCCCCAGGTCCCTGAGGGTGCGTACGAGTTCCAGGCGCGCGAGGGCGTCGCCGCCGTACTGGCGGTGGCCGGCCGGGGTGCGGTCGGCGGGCGAGACGATGCCGGAATCGGAGTAGAACCGGATGGTCTTGACCGTCGTACCGGTCTGCCGGGCCAGCTCGCCGATCGAGTAGAGCGTGTCGCCGTTCATGCCCCCACCTTCGGATCTCCCCTTACGGGAGACGCAAGCCCCCTTCCGCCTCCGGCCGAGTCTCTCACGGGTGACGCCACGGCCGGTTCGCCCGTGTCTGCCCGGCGGCGGGGCGTCCGGTCGGGGAGGGTGGCGGGGTGGAGGAGCAGCGGTTCGACGTGTGGGCTGCCGGTGAGGCGTACGACCGGTACATGGGGCGGTGGAGCCGCCTGGTGGCGGAGGAGTTCCTGACGTGGCTCGGCTGCGCGGACGGCCTGCGGTGGCTGGACGCGGGGTGCGGTACGGGCGCGTTGACCGCGGCCGTGGTGCGGCGCTGCCGGCCGCGGAGGGTGCTGGGGGTCGACCGGTCCGCCGGGTTCGTGGCCGCGGCCCGCGCGGCCGTCCCTGCGCCGGCGCGCTTCGCCGTCGCCGACGCGCTGTCGCTGCCGGTGCGCGACGGCGGTTGGGACGTGGCCGTGAGCGGATTGGCACTCAACTTCCTCCCGGACCCCGGCGCGGCGGTGGCCGAGGCGGTCCGGGCCGTGCGGCCGGGGGGCGGGATGGTGGCGGCGTACGTCTGGGACTACTCCGGCGGCATGGGCTTCCTGAACGCCTTCTGGGCCGCGGCGGTCGCCCTCGACCCGTCGGCTGCCGCACTGGACGAGGGGCGCCGCTTCCCGCTGTGCCGTCCGGATCCGCTGCGCGCCGTGTGGGAGGCGGCGGGGCTGGCCGGTGTCGCCGTCGCCCCGGTCGAGGTGCCCACCGTCTTCGCCGGTTTCGCGGATCTGTGGGAGCCCTTCCTGGCCGGGCAGGGGCCCGCTCCCGGCTACGCCGCGGCCCTGGCCCCGCCCGCCCGGGACCGGTTGCGCGACGCGCTCGGCCGGGCCGTGGCGAAGCGGCCGGACGGCTCGATCGCGCTCACCGCCCGCGCCTGGGCGGTCCGGGGAACCCGGCCGCCCCGGCCCGGCGCGCGACGGCCGGCCTGACGGAGGCTGCGGTCCGGTACCCCTGACGCCGTTCAAGCAGAGGGAGACGAAGGTCAGAAGTGGTTGCTGGGGACCGGGCCCTTGGAGCTCAGCGGGGTACGGGGGCCGGTCAGCCAGAGCGGGGCGACCGCCGTGACGAAGTCGCGGAACGCCGCGTCCTCGTCGGCGGGGCCCTCGCCGTCGCCCGGGTCGGCCGACGGGTCGGCGGTGACGATGTCCCGGGCGATCTCCGCCTCGGGTCGGCCGTCGGCCGGACCGCGCCCCTCGGCGCCGAGCTGTTCGCCCCACGGCTCGGCTCCGAACTGGCGCTGCAGCGTGCTGAAGTCCGCCGGCACGGCAGCCGGTTCGGTCCAGGTGTTCGCGTGCTCGTACAGCACCTGACCGGGGGCCCGCTCCCGCAGCCCGGCCAGCAGCTCGGGCTCGTGGTCGCCCAGGTCGTAGGCCACGACCAGGGTGCCCGGGCGATCGGGAGCGTACGGCACCTGCGGCAGGTCCAGCAGGTCGGCCGCCGCCAGGGCCAGGATCCGGTCGGAGCGGCCGGGCAGGGCGCTCACGGCCGTCGGGCGGTGCCCTGCGCAGTCGAGGGCCGTCGCGAGGCGGTCCAGCCCGCGGCGGCAGGCCTCGTAGGTGTCGCTGAGGTAGGCGTAGCGGCCGGTCATGACCTCGAAGCCGTACGGGGAGAGCGTGCCGAGCACGGTGCCGGTGAGGGCGAACTGCCAGCCGCGCAGGTCCGTCCGGTCGAGCGGCGTGGTGCGGGAGGCGGCTTCGGCGCGGCCCACCATCGCGCGGAGCCGTTCATGGGCCCAGCTCCAGGTGGTGTCGGCGGGTTCGGGCAGCCGGGCGGTGCGGGCCCGGGCGGAGGCGAGGTCGCCGGCCAGGAGGCAGTTGTAGGCCAGCAGGTAGCCGCCGGGCCAGGGTTCCAGTGCGGCCTCGTGCCGGAGCAGGACCTCGGCGGCCTCGGCGTGGCGGTCCTCGGCCTCGAAGGCGGCGACGAGCTCGTCCAGCACGGGCCGGGCGCCGGGGGAGAGGCGCAGCGCCTCGCGCAGCGCGGGCACGGCGAGGAAGGCGATCCCGCGCTCGACGCAGAGGTAGCCGAAGTCGTGGAGGCACCGGGCGTCGCCGGGCTTGCGGGAGGCCTTCTTCGCGGCGCGCGCCAGGTCGTCGAAGCCGACGGCCTCGGCCAGGGCGCGGACCTCTGCGGCCAGGTCGCGCAGGGGCGCCGTGTCGGTGAGGGGGCGCAGGGCGCGGACGGCCGCGGGTATGTCGCCGGTGCCCAGCAGGCGCCGTACGTCGTCGAATGAGTTCGTCATCAGGGGTGATGATGTGGGGGAGCGGCGTCGAGGGCAACGTGATTTTCCCGGGGGTGCGGGCACGCGCCCCCGGGCGTCCGCCGGGCTTCGCGCCACCGCGATGGCGGCCGCCGCCCGCCGCGGATGCCGGGACGCACCGCGGCTGCGGAGCACGGAGCCCCTTCACCCGCCCGTTCACCCCGATCACCCGATCAGGCGGCATGCCGCCGGCGCCGGGCCCCCTGGCCCCCGACCCCGTAGCCTGGGGCCTTCCGTACCCCGGCCGCGGCCGCGCACGCACCCCCGGGCCGCGCAGCGCAGAGAGGTACCCGTACCCGTGCCCGAGCCCCCTTCCCCGCCCGCCGTCCTCGCGGTCTTCGCGCATCCCGACGATGAGTCCCTGGTGGCCGGCGGCGTGCTCGCCCGGCACGCCGCCGCGGGCGCCCGTACCGCCGTCGTCACCGCCACCTGGTCGGCCGGGAGCCACCGGGCCGCCGAACTCGCCGACGCGCTGGCCGTCCTCGGCGCCGGCGAGCCGAGGCTGCTCGGGTACGCCGACGCCCGCATCCCGCAGTCGGCGCCGCTGCGGCCGCGCTTCTGCGATGCGCCGATGGACGAGGCGGTGGCGCGGCTGGTGTCCCACGTGCGCCGGTTCCGGCCGGACATCGTGGTCACCCACGACGCGCACGGCGGCCTCACCGGCCACCCGGACCACGTCCACACCCACCGGGTGACCGCACTCGCCGTCCACGCCGCCGGGATCGAACACCTCTACCGGGACTGCGGACCACCGTGGCGGCCACGCGCCCTGTACCTGGCCACCCACCCCGCCTCGGGGGCCGGCGCGCTGGGCGGCCTGCTCGCCGGGGTGGGCAAGCCGGTGCTCACGGTCCCGGACGAACAGATCACCGCGACCGTCGACGTCGGTCCGTGGCTGGAGCAGAAGTGGGCGGCCGTCCTCGCGCACCGCAGCGAAGTCCAACGGGACCGCTCCCTTCCGGCCGTCCTGTCCCGGCTGCCGGAGGACGTCCGCCGGGGCATCCTGACGACCGAGTGGTACACGCGCCTCGACATCAGGTCCGCAGCAGGCGACCTGCGCGAACTGACCGCATGAGGCAGGCGCCGGCCGCCCCCCCGGCAATGCGCCGCCACGGCCGCGGCCGGACCGCCGACCGACCCCGGCCCCTATGCTGCGGGAATGATCAAGCCCATCGAACTCGTCATATTCGACTGCGACGGCGTGCTGGTCGACAGCGAGCGCATCGCCGCACGCGTACAGGTCGCCCTCGGCGCCGAGCTCGGCTGGCCGCTGACCGAGGACGAGGTCGTCGACCGCTTCATCGGACGCTCACACGCCGCCATCCGCGAGCAGATCGCCGCACGGCTCGGCGAGGACACGGCCGCGGTCTGGGCGGAGCGCTTCGAGGAGCTGCACCGCGAGGCCGTGGACGCCGGGCTGGCGCCCGTCGAGGGCCTGCCGGAGGCGCTCGACGGGCTCGGCCTGCCCACGTGCGTCGCCTCCAGCGGCTCCCACGACAAGATGCGGCACACCCTCGGCCGTACCGGCCTCCACGCGCGCTTCGCGGGCCGCATCTTCAGCGCCACGGAGGTCCCCCGCGGCAAGCCCGCCCCCGACCTGTTCCTTTACGCCGCCCGGCAGATGGGCGTCGATCCCGCAGCCTGTGCGGTGGTGGAGGACAGCCGGCCCGGCGTCGAAGCCGCCCGCGCCGCTGGCATGCGCGCCTTCGGCTACGCCGGCGGGCTGACGCCGGCCGAGCGCCTCGCAGGCCGCGACACCGTCGTCTTCCACGACATGCGCGACCTGCCGGCCCTCGTCGCGGCCCGGTGACCGTTCCCCCCGCCGACGGCGGTCAGACGCCGGTCAGGGCCGGCCGGGCCGTGTGCGTCTCCCTGAGGGAGGCCGACAGGGCGCGGGCCTCGTGTTCCGTCATCCGCGAGGTCTCGTACGGGACGGCGTTCACCCAGCGCTGGGTCAGCCGGGCGATCCGCTCGCCGTACCGCCGGGCGGTGAGCAGGTCGCCGCGCGAGCCGGCCTGCTCCGGCCCCTGGTCGGCGTGGCTCTGGCTCATCAGACCCAGCCACGAGCCCAGCCGGTTCACGTCATCGCGGGAGCCGCCGCTCCAGTTGTTGCCCGGCATGTCGCCGACACCGATCCACTGCATGCCCATCTGCGCGCCGAAGACGGCCAGTTGCTCAAGGACGGCCAGCTTGTCGCCGCTCTGCGAGGCGGACATGGTGAACCCTCCGGCCAGCTTGTCCTTCCACGCCTGCGTCGTGAACGGCGTGAACGCCGCCTCCATGAACGCCTTGAACACCGCCGACACGCTGCCCATCAGCGTCGGGCAGCCGAGGACGATGGCATCGGAGCGTTCCAGCATCGCCAGTGCCTCCGCATCGTGCCAACGGCCCGCGGTGACGTCCTCGGCCCGGATCTCGACGAGCTCCACCCGGGCGCCGGGCACCAGGCGCGCCCCCTCGGCGAGGTGCTCGGCCAGGACCCGGGTGTGCCCGTGCACCGAGTGGTAGACCACGGCCACGGTCACCGTGCCCGTGCCCGCATCCGTGCCCGTGGCCGTCGGTGCCGCACCGTGCTCGGGTGCGATGTCATGGAACGTCATGTGCTCTCACTGCTTCCGCTTGTGTGTGGGGGCTTCCCCCCTGCCTGCCCAGCCATCACACCCCGCGGACGGCACGGCATCAACGCCGAACTCCGGCATGCAGCGATCGGTCCCGCCGATCGATCGCGTTAGCCTTTTCCCGTGGACAGGATGGAACTGGAATCGTTCGTCGCCGTCGCGGAAGAACTCCACTTCGGCCGGGCCGCCGCGCGCCTGCACCGGGGCCAGCCCACCGTCAGCGACGCCGTCCGGCGGTTGGAGAACACCCTGGGCGGAAGGTTGTTCCACCGCACCAGCCGTCGGGTGTCCCTGACCGAGCTCGGCGAAGCGCTGCTGCCGGACGCCCATGCCGCCCTGGCCCAGCTGCGCCGCTTCCAGCAGCGCGGACGCTCCCTGGCCGCCGGGGACCGGATCCGCTCCACGCTCGTCGTCGGCCACGCCGAGTTCACCGGCCAGCAGCTGCTGTTGCGCTGCCTGCCGCAACTGCGCGACCGCTTCCCCGACGTCACGATCGTGCCGGAGGCCATGTCGACCGCGGCCCAGGTGACCGCCCTGCGGGCCGAGGCCATCGGACTGGGCATCGGCTGGGCGACCGGCGACGTCACCGGCGTACGCGCCCGGGTGCTGTCCACCGAGCGGTTCGTGGCGCTCGTCCCCGCGGCCCACCCCCTCGCCGGACGCGCCGAGCTGAGCGCGTCCGAGCTGTCCACCACCGACCTGCTCACCTGGCCCCACCAGATCAACAGCGGTCTCTGCGACCGCCTCCTGTCCGCCTTCCGCATCGGGGGAGCCGACCTGCGCATCATCAGGACCGCCGACAGCGTGCACGCCATCGCCGCGCACGTCGCCGCGGGAACGGGCATCGGCATCACCGTCGAATCCGCACTCGACCACCGGCCGCCCGGCCTGCGCACCATCCCCCTCACCGGCCCGTCGACCACCGTCGACCAGGTGGTCCTCACCCCCGCCGAGCCGTCGGACGCCGCCACGGCACTGCGCGACCTGCTGCTGCACGCCTCGGCGGAGCCGCCCGCGGCCGATCACTGAACGTCCTCCCTGCACCCCGCCGCGCGCGGCGGCGATCCCCTCGCGCGGGGTGGGGGGACCAGACGATCAGGCTGCCCTATTCGTCGGTTCTATGCCCATACGATCCCGATTCGGGATCCGGGCGCACTGTGCGTTGGCTGTGAAGTGGCGGAATGAGGGGGTCCGGGGTGGGGGAGCTGTTCCGAGAAGTTCTATATTCGTACGAACCATCCATGCGCGGCCCTGCTGCGGTTGATTCAGGAGGGGTGCGACCGCGATGGTCGAGACCGAAGGCGCTCCCGGCGCCCCAGCGGAATCCCGCTCATCCCGCACGGCGCGCAGGAAGGCGCAGAACCGCAAGCGCCTCGGCATAGGCGCCGCCGTCATCGCCGCGGGCGGGATCGCCGCCACCGCGGTCGCCTTCACCTTCGGCGGTTCCTCGGGCGCCGAGGCCGGGGGAGACGCCCGGCTCGCCGCCCCCGCCGCCTCGGGCGGGCCGGCCGGCGCCGGCAGGCCGGGTGCCGGAAAGGGCCCCAAGGAGAACTGGGACGGCAAGGTCGAGGTGCTGGGAGACGGCTCCACCTCCTACACCGGCCCCCAGCCGGGGCAGCTCAAGCCCGAGAAGCTCAAGCCCGGCGAGAAGCCGCCGCAGTTCGTGGTCTTCTCCTGGGACGGCGCGCTCGAGGGCGACGACCACCTCTTCTCGCACTTCCGCCAGGTGGCCCGCGAGAGCAAGGCGCACATGACCTTCTTCCTCACCGGCATCTACCTGCTGCCGGACGGCAAGAAGGCGCTCTACCGCCCGCCGCAGCACAACCAGGGCGCGGCGGCCATCTCGTACCCGACCCCCGAGCACGTGAGGACCACGCTCGGGCAGCTGCGCGGGGCCTGGACCGACGGCAACGAGATCGGATCCCACTTCAACGGGCACTTCTGCGGCCCCAAGGGCGGCGGCGACTGGAGCCCGCAGGAGTGGAAGAGCGAGATCGACCAGGCGTACGCGTTCATGAAGAACTGGAAGACCAACACCGGGTTCACCAAGGAGGCGCCCCTGCCCTTCGACCCGGACCGGGAAGTGGTCGGAGGCCGCGCGCCCTGCCTGGAGGGCCAGAAGAACCTCATCACCGCGATCAAGCCGTACGGCTGGCGCTACGACGCCAGCTCCTCCGGCGATTTCCAGATGTGGCCGTCCAAGCAGAACGACATATGGAACTTCCCGCTCCAGCTCGTCCCGTTGCAGGGCAAAGAGGTGCAGGTCCTCTCCATGGACTTCAACTTCCTCTACAACCAGTCCGGCGACAGCACGCAGGGTGATCCGGCGAAGTTCTCCGCCTGGCAGACCCAGACCCGGATGTCGTACATGAACGGCTTCAACCGCGTCTACAACGGCAGCCGGGCCCCGATGTTCATCGGCAACCACTTCGAGGACTGGAACGGCGGCATCTACATGAAGGCCGTCGAGGACGTCATGCGGGACGTCTGCCCGCGCCAGGACGTGCGCTGCGTGTCCTTCCGGGAGCTGTCGGACTGGCTCGACGCCCAGGACCCCAAGGTCCTGGCCCAGCTGCGCATGCTCGACCCCGCGCAGGCCCCGGACTGGAACACCCTGATCAAGTAGCCGGTCGGTTGGCCGGTCGGGCGGGCTCCCGCCCGACCCGCCCCGGCCCGCACCGATCCGCCCGGTTGGTCCTACTTGACCGCCTTGATGTAGTCCGCCCACAGGGCCACCGCCCGCGCACTCCCGGGCGTCGCCGGCGAGTCCCCGCCCAGCCCCGTCAGCGGCAGCGGGATCAGGTCCGTCAGCGACATGCGGTAGACCACCACGGCCGTGGACTCCTGCTCGGTGCTGGCCACGAACCAGCCCGCCGTGTTCGCCGCCGTCGTGCCGGTCTTGCCGGCCGCCCCCGGGTGGGCCTTGGCCGCCGCCTTCGCCGAGCCCTCGGTCAGGGTCGCCCGCAGCGCGTCCGTCACCGCCCGGGCCGTCTTCGCCGACATCGCCCGGCTCGGCTTCGGCCCGTCCAGCGGCACCGCGGCGCCGCCGCGGGTGGCCGAGCGCACCGAGTAGGGGTCGGTGTGCATGCCGTCCGCGGCGAAGGTCTGGTAGGCCGTGGCCATGCGGATCGCGCTGGGCGTCGAGTTCTCCCCGAGCGCGAACGTGGGGATCCGCGGCCCGAGGCTCGGCCCGAGCAGCCCCGACCGCTCGGCGTAGGACTCCACCCGGTCCAGGCCCACGTCGAGGCCGAGCTGCAGCATCGGCGTGTTGATCGAGTCGGCCACGGCCTGGCGCAGGGTCACCTGGCCCCAGTTGCGGTTGCCGTCGTTGTGCCCCTTGACCACCTTGCCGCTGCGGTCCCAGTAGGGGCCCTCGGGCGTCTGCACGGTGACCTGGTCGTTGCCGTCGTACGTACTGGACGGGGAGACGGGCGTGCGGGCCTTGCCGCGCGTGCGCAGCACCCCGTCCTCGAGCGCGGCGGCGTACACGAGGGGCGTGAACGCCGTCCCGGCGGGGATGGTCGTCGCATTCGACTCGTTGAAGCCCTGCTTGAGGTAGTCGGGCCCGCCGTACACCGCGAGGAGCCGCCCGTCGGGGGCGATGCTCGCAGCGCCGATCTTCGCGTACTTGTCCGTGTCGGGGCGCTTCTCGGCGTCGAAGTCCTTCTGCGCCTCCTGGACCGCCGTGGTCAGGGCGGTCATCCGGGCCTGGTCGAAGGTGGTGTAGATCTGGTAGCCGCCGAGATCGAAATCGGACTCCTTGATGTGCCCGGCCTTGATCGTGTACTGCTTGGCCAGCTCCACCAGGTAGCCGGTCTGCGCGCCGGGCATGCCGGCGAGGGACTGGCTCGACGGCTCGGGGAACGCCTTGTACGCGGCCCGCTCGGACGCCGAGAGCTGACCGGTCTCCACCATGCGGTCCAGGATCCAGCTCCAGCGCTCCACGGCCCGCTCGTGGTTCTCCTTGCCGAGGGTGGGGTCGTACAGGCCCGCGCCCTTGAGGAGGGAGGCGAGGAAGGCGCCCTCGCTGGCGTTGAGCTGCGAGACGTCCTTGCCGTAGTAGGCCTGGGAGGCGCGCTGGATGCCGTACGTGCCGCGCCCGAACCAACTGGTGTTGAGGTAGTCCTGGAGGATCTGCTTCTTGCTCGTCCGGTTGTCCAGCTTCAGGGCGAGGAGGATCTCGGTGAACTTCCGGGAGAGGGTCCGGTCCTGGTTGAGGTAGGCGTTCTTCACGTACTGCTGCGTGATGGTGGAGCCGCCCTGGGTCTCGCCGCCCGTCACCGCGGCCCGCACGGCGCGCAGGACGCCGGAGGGGGAGACCCCGGGGTCGGAGTAGAAGCTGGCGTTCTCGGCCGCGAGGACGGCTCCCTGGACCTTGGGGGGCACCTTGTCCAGGGGCATCTCCTGCCGGCTGACCCAGCCCGTGCGGGCCATCGTGGAGCCGTCCGCCCAGTAGTACACGTTGTCCTGCTGTGTCGCGAACGAGTTGAGGTCGTCGGGTATGTCCGTCACGGCGTACGCGATCGTGACGAAGCCCGTCATGCCCAGGAGCGCGTACACGCAGGCGCCCAGCCACTGGCGCCACGACGGCACCCACCGGCGCCAGCCGCTGCGGCCCGGCCTCGGGTACGCGGGCCGCAGGCGGCGCAGCTGCGGGCGCACCGCGGCGAGGACCGGCGCCAGGGCCGACACGAGCGCCGGCGGGAGCGCCCGGCGCCGCCCGGAACCCGTACGGGGCCGACGCCGCGTGCCGGAGGCCCGGCGGCGGCCGGCGGGGGATCCGCCGGTGCCCTCCGGGGTCGCCTGACCCCCGCCTGACCGCCCTCTTCCGGACGTATCCTTCCTGCCCACTGCGAATGCCCCTCTGCCGTGCTTTTCCCGCACACCCTAGAGGGAGATCCTGTGGGCCGTGACGGGTGGTGGGTGCCTTCGCGCCGCAGCCGCCGCCGACGGCGGCCCGGCGGCGAAGCGGAGGCGGCAGGGGCGGGCGCGGGGCGGGTGCCGCCGGAGAGCAGACGCAGAAGCGGAACGCAAAGAAAACGTCGCCTACTTGTGCGAAGATTCCGTCCCCCGGTTCGAGTGGACCGGGTGACAAGGGGAAATGCAGTGATACCAAAGAGGTTCAGGCTCGCCGCCGGTGCGGCCCTGACCGTTGCCCTGGTGTCGGGAAGCCTGTTCGCCTACTCCGCCACCGCGGAGCCCGGGCCACACGACGCCGACCGCGCGACCGCCGACACCTTCGGCCGCCTCGCCACCGACGTGCTGTCGCAGCGCACCGACGCCCTCGTCGAAGACCAGGCAGGGCGCCACAATTCCGGGCATTCGGGTCATAACTCCTCGAAGGCCCGGATGTCGGACCAGCTGAAGAAGGACGAGGCCGCCGCCCTCCAGTCGCTGCGCTCGCGCAAGACGCGGCTGGCGGAGCTCGGCGAGGCCTACACCGACGCCGACACCACCGTCGCGGTGGACAAGGCCACGGTCGCGGGCGGCAAGGCGACCGTCCAGGTCACCGAGCACACCACGCTCACCTACAAGAAGCTGCGCGGGGACGAGCCGGCCAACACGGACTTCAAGACGAAGTACGAGCTGACGCTCACCAGCAAGAAGGGCGGAGCCTGGGAGCTGACCTCCATCAAGTCCCAGGACAGCGGCCCCGTCGCGGTCAACGAGCCCGTGACGGCGAAGGTGGCGACCGTCAACGACGACGGCAACCAGTACCCGGACGGCACGCCCGCCTCCACCAAGTACCCCGCCCCCGCCAATCCCAAGGCGAAGACCGGCGGCGCCTACGACTACGCCGCCATGGCGAAGTACGCGGAGAAGTACTGGAGCAGCTACAACCCGGCGTACCGGAAGTTCAACGGCGCCGGGGGCGACTGCACCAACTTCATCAGCCAGGCGCTGAAGGCGGGCGGTTGGAAGCCGGTTCCCGGCTCCTCCTCGGACTACCGCAACTGGTGGTACGACGGCACCCGCCAGTCCGACTCCTGGGTCGGCGCGAACGAGTGGGCCTGGTTCACGCTGTCCAACCAGCGGGCCGCCAACCTGGCCAACGTCTACCAGGCGGACGTCGGTGACATCGTGCAGGTGGACTTCAACAAGGACGGGTCCAAGGACCACTCCATGATGGTGACGTACCGCAGCGGCGCCGGAATGCCGTACCTCACCTACCACTCCACCAACACGTACCGGAAGTCGCTGGCGAGCATCATCGCGTCCTACCCGGACGCGCGCTACTTCGCGTACCGCACCTGACCGGTGCCGCCCGGCCCCTCCTGCCGCGGAGCCACCCGGCAGGAGGGGCCGGCGGCCGCACCGCTCGCGGACCCGCGCGCCGCGCCGACGGCCCCGCCGCCTTGACGCGCGGCCCGTTGCCCGGCGAGCGTACGGGGCGGCGTGCAAGGTCAGGCGCAGAGGCTTTCCGAGCGGAGGTCACCCGTGGGCGAGAACAAGCGGCGCATGCTGGCCGGCGACTGGTACCTCCCGGACGATCCCGAGCTCGCCGCCGAGACCCTGCGCCGCACCGAGCTCTGCGCGCGGTACAACGCCCCCGGCCCGCTCACGCCCGGGGAGCGGGACGCCATCCTGCGGCAGCTGCTCGGCTCGGTGGGCGAGGGGGTGCGGATCCGGCCGCCCTTCCACTGCGACTTCGGCCGGTACGTCCATATCGGCGCCGGTACGTTCGTCAACTTCAACGCGGTCTTCCTCGACACCGCACCGATCACCGTCGGCGCCGACGTCCAGATCGGGCCGAACGTCCAGCTGCTGACGCCCACGCACCCGCTGGACCCGGAGCCCAGGCGGGCCGGCTGGGAGCGCGGCCTGCCGGTGAGCGTGGGGGACAACGTCTGGCTGGGCGGCGGCGTGATCGTCTGCCCCGGCGTCACCATCGGCGAGAACACCGTCGTCGGCGCCGGATCCGTGGTCGTGCAGGACCTGCCGCCCGGAGTGCTGGCCGTCGGGAACCCCGCCCGGATCGTGCGCACCCTCGGCCCCGGCGAGTCGGGGCCCGGCCGCCCGGCCCGCGTCGGCGCCGGCCCGGGCTCCTGACGGACGGCTTGCGGCAGTGCGGCGGCTGTCCCATAGTCCGAGGTATGGACGCGCGCGAAGCCGCGCTCCGGCAGGCGCACGACCACGCCCTGCGCTGGCTGGCCAGCCTGTCCGACCGCCCGGTCCCCGCCCGCGCTGCGGTCGAGGAGATCGTACGCGCGCTCGGCACCGAACTGCCCGACGGGCCGAGCACCCCCGCCGACGTCGTGGACCTGCTGGCCACCGCCTGCGAGCCCGGGCTCACCGCCTTCCCCAGCGGCCGCTTCCACGGGTTCGTGGTCGGCGGTACGGAACCGGCCGCGCTGGCCGTGGACTGGCTGGTGAGCGCCTGGGACCAGAACTGCGTGATGCGCGCCGCCTCACCGGCGTACTCGGCCGTGGAGGACATCTCCGGCGCCTGGCTGCTCGACCTGCTCGGCCTGCCGGGCGGCAGCGCCGTCGGCTTCACCACGGGCGCCACGATGGCCAACTTCACCTGCCTGGCCGCCGGCCGCGACGCGGTGCTGGCCCGCGCCGGCTGGAACGCCGGCCGCGACGGGCTCCCGGGCGCGCCGGCCGTGCACGCCGTCGTGGGCCGGGACCGGCACATGGCCGTCGACATGGCGCTGCGCTACCTGGGGCTCGGCGCCCCCGAAGCGGTGCCGGCGGACGACCAGGGCCGCATCCGGCCCGAGGCCCTGCGGCGCGCCCTGGCGGCCGGGGAGCCCGGCGGCCCGACGCTGGTGGTCCTGCAGGCCGGGGAGATCCACACCGGGGCCTTCGACCCCTTCGCCGAAGCCGTCGCCGCCGCTCGCGAGGCCGGCGCATGGGTGCACGTCGACGGCGCCTTCGGGCTCTGGGCGGCCGCCTCCCCGGCCCTCGCCCACCTCGCGGCCGGCTGTGCCGACGCCGACTCCTGGGCGACCGACGCCCACAAGACCCTGAACGTCCCGTACGACTGCGGGCTCGCGATCGTGCGGGACGCGGCCGCGGTCCGGGCGGCGATGGGCCTGCGCGGCGACTACCTCATCCAGGCCGACGAGGGAGACCCCATCGACAAGGTCCCGGAGCTGTCCCGGCGCGGCAGGGCCTTCACCGTGTGGGCCGCGCTGCGGTCCCTCGGCCGGTCGGGCGTGGCCGAGCTGGTCGAGCGGCTGTGCCGGCACGCCCGGGCCTTCGCCGACGGCATCGCCGCGATCGACGGCGCGAACGTCCTCAACGACGTCGTCTTCACCCAGGTGTGTGCCGAGTTCGGCAGCGAAGCGCGCACGGAGCGGGTCCTCACCCGGCTGCTGGCGGACGGTACGACCTGGATCAGCGGCTCCACCTGGCACGGCCGGCGCGTCATGCGGATCTCGGTGAGCAACTGGTCGACCACGGACGAGGACGTCGCGCGCGCCCTCGCCGCGGTCCGCCGTGCGGCGGCGGCCGCCTGAGGAGCCGCCCCGGGGCGTGGAGGGTCGGGGGCACGGCGTTCGCTGTTCCGGCCGCCGCCGCACGCAGGAGTCGGATGCGGCTGCGGGGGTAGGCGCGTGCGCAGGAGGGAGGGGGCCGGTTCACGGATCAGGGAAGGACGTGCGCCATGCTGGTGCTGGGTTTGCTGCTCTTGGGGGCGACCGGGGTCTTCATCGGGCTGCTGGTCGCGGACAACACCGACGGTCCGATGTACCACGTGACCGTCCTCGGCCAGGGGATCGCCACCCTGAACGGGCTCGCCGTGTTCCTCGCCGGGATCGCGCTGACGCTGATCCTCGGCCTCGCCCTCCTCATGATCAAGGCGGGCGTCGCCTCGGCCCGCCGCCGCAGGCAGCTCCTGCGCGACGGCCGCCGGCCGGCGCCGCCCGCGACGCACGAGCCGTACCCGCCGAACGGGCGCGGCGAGTTCCACGAGCGGCGGCCGGACGCCCCGCAGGACCAGCGGAGCGACGGCGACGCGGACCTCGGCCGCGGCGGCGACGAGGCGCCCGCCCGCACCCGGCGCTCCCGCAGGCGTCTGCGCTTCGGCCACTGAGCTCGGCCACTGAGGAGGAGCGCTTCCGATGGGCACCGCCGAGGTGACCGCCGCACTGCTGCGCGACCACGGCCGGACCTACGCCGACGAAGCCGGGATCACCCTGCGCGACAAGCCCGCCCCGCTGTACCGGTTGCTCGTGCTCACGGTCCTGTGCTCGATCCGGATCCGCGCGGAAACCGCCACCGCCGCCGCCCGGGAGCTCTTCGCGGCCGGGCTGCGCACGCCCCGGGCGATGGCCGGCTCACGTTGGCAGGACCGGGTGGACGCCCTCGGGCGGGCGCACTACGTCCGGTACGACGAGAGCACGGCCACCGCCCTCGGCGAGGGCGCGGAGCTGGTGCTCGACCGCTTCCACGGCGACCTGCGCCGTCTGCGGGAGGCCGCTTCCGGCGACACCGCGGAGCTGCGCGCGCTCGTGCAGGAGGTGCCGAGGATCGGGCCGGTCGGCGCGGACATCTTCTGCCGGGAGGTCCAGGCCGTGTGGCCGGAGCTGCGCCCCTTCTTCGACGAGCGCTCCTGTGCGACCGCGGCCGATCTGGGGCTTCCGCCCACCCGGGAGGGCCTGGGGAAGCTGGTGCAGCCGGAGGACCACGCCCGGCTGGCGGCGGCCCTCGTCCGCGTGAGCCTGACCAGGGGCGCGGCCGAGTCCTTGCGCGCGGCGGCCTAGCGGCGGCCCGCCCGGGCGAGCCCCACCGGGGCGTGGTGTCCGTACTCCGGCCGCACCGAGCCGGGCGCCGCCCCCAGGGCAGTCCTCCACGCCTCGGCGAGGTCCTCGGCGAGGGCGGCCAGGGTGGCGAAGACCCGCGCTTTCCCGCGTCCGCGCGAAACGCCGGGCTCCTCGGACCAGTCGGCTCCGCCGAAGTCGGCCGCGCCGCACAGGGACAGGGCCGCTTCCTCCGGGGGCTCCGGTACGTCCGGCTGCTGCGCGCGCTGCGGCGGCGCGTCCTGCGACGCCGCCGCCCGGGCGCCGGCCCGGCGGGCGTGCCGGCGGGGTCCTGAGGGAGCCGGACCGGCCCGCTCAGAAGGTCTCGTTCAAGGTGTCCGCCGGGCGGCTGCGCGCCGCCCGGGTCGCCGGCAGCGCCGCGGCGGCCACCGCGCCCAGGACCGCCCCGAGGACCACCGCGGCCAGCACGGGCAGCGGCGGCAGGGTCGCGATGCCCGCGCCGATCCCGCTCGCGGCGCCCTGCCGGTCCACCAGCCAGCGACCGGCCAGCGCTCCGACGGCCGTGCCCGCCGCGGCGGACACCAGCGCGGTCAGCCCCGCGGCCGTCACGATCACCGCCCCGATCTGCCGGGGTGTCAGCCCGATCGCCTTCAGCGCGAGCAGGTCCCGGCCCCGCTCGCGCACGCCGGTGCCGATCAGCGTCAGCAGCTCCGTCAGCCCGATCAGGGCCAGCACCCCGATCAGGGCGGCGATCACCGCGCGGGCGGGCTCCAGCCGGTCCGCCGGATTGGGCGTCTCCCGGACCTCCAGGGCGCCGCCCGCCGCCGCGGCGAGCCCGCTGCGCACGGCCCGCGGGTCCGCCCCCTCCCGCAGCACCACGGCGTGGAAGCCGGTCCGCAGCTGCTGATCGCCCTCCCGCAGCGCGTCGAGGGTCGTGGTGATGACGCGGCCGCCCGACTCGGGCTCGAGGGTGCGGCCGACGAGGTGCAGGATCTGCGGCCGTCCCTCGACGGTCATCCGCACCCAGTCCCCGACCCTGACGCCGAGCAGGTCCAACAGCCCCTGACCGGCCACGGCCTCGTCCGGGCCCTCCACCGCGCGCCCCTCCACCACCGTCGAGGGGTACGGGTGCCCGGCCGTGCCCAGCCCGCGGAGGGTGATGGTGCCCGTCTGGCCCGGTACGAGCGCCGCGGTCTCGGCGCCGGGGTGGACGGCGGCCACACCCGGGACCGCCATGAGGGCCTGCTCCACCTCCGCGTCCGAGGGGCCGGCGGGCTGCTCTGCCCGCACGGTCAGCGCCGCGGGCAGCCCCACCCGGGCGGGATGGCTGCGGAACTGGTCCAGGGTCGACCACGAGACGAGGGCGACGGTGATGAGCGCCAGCGGCAGGGCGAGCCGCAGCACCGCCGCCGGCGTCCTGCCCCGGCGCTGGAACGCCGCGCGCCACCCCAGGACCAGGGCGGGGGAGACCCGCATCCCGAGCGCCCGCCTGCCCAACGCGGTCAGCGGCGCGGCAGAGGGCAGCGCCGCCCGGGCCACCGGCACCGGCGGTACGCGTCCGGCCCGCCAGGCCGCGAGCCAGGTGGCCGCCGCGATCAGCAGCAGCGCCCCGCACGGGACGCCGATCATCAGCGCGCCGTGGCCGGGCAGCCCCTGCCACAGCTTCGCCGCGGCCCCGATGCGCCCCGGTATGCGCGAGCCCAGCAGGGCGATCGCCGCCGTTCCGAGGGCCACGCCGAGGAGCGCGAAGGCCAGGTGCTGGAGGAGGAAGCCGCGGACGACCTGCCCGGGGGTGAAGCCGACGGCCTTCAGGACGGCGATGTCCCTCAGCTGGCCGCGGACCCGCGCGGCGATCGCCCCCGATGCGGCGAGCGCCGCCGCGAGCAGCGCCCCGAGCCCGAAGACGGCGAACATCTGCCCCAGGAGCCGGTCGTCGCCGCCCGCCTCGGCCCGGGCCTGCCGCCACGTGGTGACCCGGGCCACCCGGTCGGCACCGAGCGCGGTCACGGCGCGCTGGACGAGGAAGTCGGTGTCTTCCGGATCCGCCAGGCGCAGCCCCACGCTCTGCCCCGTGTCCCCCCGGGCGATCGCATCGAGGGTGCCGGCCGGCACCCAGCCGGTCCCCGGGGCGCCACCGGGCTGGTAGCGGGGCTCGGCCGCCTCCGCGATGCCGCTCACCCGCAGGGCGTGCGCGGCGCCGTCCGGCCCGGTCACGCGTAGCGTGTCCCCCGGCTCGGCCCACAGCGCCCGCGCGACGGAGCGCTCCAGGACGACGCTGCCGGCCCCGCCCGCGCCGCCGCCTTCCGCCGGGGCGGGCCAGCCGCCCGCGGTGAGGAGCGGCCGCGCCGTCTGCGGGGGCTCCGCCGCGGCGGCGCGCAGCGTCACCGCGGCCCGCGCACCATGCGATTCGACGGTGGTCGCCGCCGTGCGGAAGGGCCCCGAGACGGAAGCCACCCCGTCCAGGCCGGCCAGGGCGTCCGTGGGCGCCCCGCCGCGGGTGTGCAGCCAGATGTGCGCGCCCCGGGACTCGTTGAAGATCCGCTGCCAGGGGTGCGCGGCGTACCCGAACAGGGCGCCGGCCAGCAGGAGCGAGGCGATGATCCCGGCGCTGGCCAGGACGACGAAGAGGGCTTCGCCGCGGTGCGCGCGGAAGTCGGCGTGCGCCCAGCGCAGCGTGGCCCGCACGTCAGTCCTTCAGTTCCAGTACGCCGGAGACGCCCCCGGACGCCGCACCGCGCCGCCCGGCGCCGGCGGCGGGCCCGTACCCGAGCGGCGCGTCGTCGGCTATGCGCCCGTCGAAGAAGCTGATGACGCGGTCGGCGGCGCTCGCCATCCGGGCGTCATGGGTGACCATCACGATGGTCTGGCCGCGCTGGTGGAACCGCGAGAGCAGCCGCAGCACCTCGCGCGTGCCCTTGCTGTCGAGGCTGCCGGCCGGCTCGTCGGCGAGCAGCAGGGCCGGGTGGTTGACCAGCGCCCGGGCGAGAGCGACCCGCTGCTGTTCGCCGCCCGACAGCTCCCCGGGCACCGCCCGCTCGCGCCTCTCCAGGCCCAGCTCGGCGAGGAGCTCGCGCCGGGAGTCGCGGGCGGCCCGCGGGGAGGCGCCGGCGAGCAGGGCGGGCAGTTCCACGTTGTCGGCGACGGTGAGGTTCGAGACCAGGTTGAAGAACTGGAAGACGACGCCGATGCTGCGGCGCCGCAGCACCGCCCAGCGGGCCTCGCCGTACCCGTCGACCCGCTGCCCGTCGAGCCACAGTTCCCCGCCGTCGGGCCGCTGGAGCCCGCCGATCAGGTGCAGGAGGGTGGACTTGCCGGCCCCCGACGGCCCGGTGACGGCCACGAACTCGCCGGGCCGCACGGTCAGGTCGACCCCGCGCACCGCGTGCACGGGCCCGCCCTCGCCGTGGTGCGTCTTGGTCAGTCGCTCGGTGCGTACGACGGGCACGACGGGCACGACGGGTCCGACAGGTGCGGTGGGCACGGCGGGAGCGGCGTCGGCGGTGTGGGCGGCGTCGCTCATTCCAGCTCCTCCTGGCAGCGTTCCAGCCAGTCGAGGTCGGCCTGCAGGTGCAGCATGGCGCCCTCGATCAGCAGGTGGGAGATCTTGTTGTCGCGGTCCTCGGCCGCGGCCAGCTTCGACAGGTCCCGCATGGTGTTCAGGTACTGCCGCCGCTGTTTGTTGATCAGCGCGATCGGGTCGGCCAGACCCGACTGCGGCGCGAGGGCGAGCTTCATGAAGAACTCGTCCCGTACCCGCGGCTCCTCGGCGGTCTCCTCGAACCAGGCCAGCACGGCCTCGCGCCCGGCGTCCGTCAGCCGGTAGGTGCGCTTGTTGGGCCGGCCCGACTGCTCGACGTCCTCGCCCTCGATCAGCCCGCTCTTCTCCAGCCGGCCGAGGGTGACGTAGATCTGCCCGACGTTCGGCTGAGGGTACGCGGCCCCCAGGAGCTTCTCAAGGTCCTGCTTCAGCTCGTAACCATGGGCCGGGCCACGGGTGAGGAGTGCCAGGAGCGGCAGCCGCACTCGCTCCCCCTTCCTTCCCGCTCCGTAGTCGACCGTTCACCGGGCGGGGGCCGGTCCGCACCGCCGTCCGGCCCTCCCACCTGGACCTCTAGTATCGCCCATGCCTAACAGGTATATATAGGCCCCACAGTTCGGCGGCCGGTCGGCGCGCAGCCGGACCGTGTACGGGAGGAACCTATGCGGTGGATGCGTGCCGCGGGAAGAGCTCTCCTGGTCGCGGCGGTGGTGCTGGCGGGTCACGCCGGTTTCGGCGCCCGCACCGACTCCGGGGCGGCGGCCGCCGGGGCGCGCGGCCCCATGACGCTCGTGACGGCGGGCGATCTCACCGGCTACCTCTCCCCGCTGCTCGACGACTGGAACCGGGGCCATCCCGGGGAGCGCGTCACCCTCGTGGAGCTGCCCGATTCGGCCGACGAGACCCGGGCCCAGATGATCAGCGAACTCCGCTCGGGCAGCCATCGCTTCGACGTGCTCAACATCGACGTCGCGTGGACCTCGGAGTTCGCCGCCGCCGGATGGATCGCCCCGCTGGAGCGCGCCCGCTTCCCGCTGGAGACCTTCCTGCCGCCGGTCGTCGACACCGCGACCTTCGACGGCCGCCTGTACGCGGTTCCGTACGTCACCAACGCGGGGCTGCTCTACTACCGCAAGGACATCCTGGACCGCGAGGGCGAGGCGCCGCCGCGCACCTGGTCCGAACTGGCCCGCCAGGCCCGCACCATCGCCCCGAAGTACGGGCTGGGCGGATACGCCGGCCAGTTCCTGCCGTACGAAGGGCTCACGGTCAACGTCACCGAGGCCGTGCACTCGGCGGGCGGATCGATCCTGCGGGACGACGGCGCGCTGGTGGCCGTGGACTCGGACGCCGCGCGCGCAGGACTGCACTTCCTCGCGGACGGCGTGCGCGACGGCTGGATCCCCCGTGAGGCGCTCGGCTACAAGGAGGAGGAGTCCCGGCGGGCCTTCCAGGAGGGCCGGCTGCTCTTCCTGCGCAACTGGCCCTACGTGTACGCCGATGCCGGCGCCGCCGGCTCGGAGGTGGCCGGCAGGTTCGGCGCCGTGCCCCTGCCCGGGCCCGACGGGCCGGGGGCCAGCGTGCTCGGCGGCTCCAACCTCGCCGTCAGCAGCCATGCCCGCCATCCCGCCTCGGCGGCCGATCTGATCGCCTACCTCACGAGCGAGCCCGTCCAGCGGCAGGTCCTCACCCGGGGGTCGCTGCCGCCGGTGCGCGCCGCGCTGTACGAGGACCCCGAGCTGGTCCGCGCCTACCCGTACCTGCCCACCCTGCGCCAGAGCGTGCTGTCGGCGGTGCCGCGGCCCAAGAGCCCGCGCTACGACCAGGTGAGCCTCGCCGTGCAGGCCGTGGCGCAGGACCTGCTGGCGCAGCGCCGGACGCCCGAGCAGGCGGTCGCGCGACTCGCGCGCGAGCTCGGATCCATCTCCCGCAAGGGCTGACCCCACCTCCTGCTCCTCCCCGCACTCCGGGTGGGTTCCCGCAAGGGCCTCTACTTACATGTTAAGTAGAGGCCCTTCGTTTTGCATCGGGATGCATCCGTGACGTATCCGCACAAAACACCCCAGATTGCGGCCGTTTCGCGGCGCATCGTTGACACCTTCCGGTTACCGCTACTTAACATGCATGCATAACAGCGCACCTGACAGCGCACCTGCTCAGGGCGCTCTCGCATTCAGCAGAAACAGGTCGACGCGAGATGCTCCGCACCCTTCCGGCCGACATCGGCCACCCCTCCCGCAACGCCCGCACCCCCGACGCCTGGTGGCGCGACGCGGTGATCTACCAGGTCTACGTCCGCAGCTTCCTCGACAGCACCGGGGACGGCATCGGCGACCTGGCCGGCGTCCGGGCCGGGCTCCCCTACCTGCGCAAGCTCGGTGTCGACGGCATCTGGCTCAGTCCCTTCTACCCCTCGCCGCAGCACGACCACGGCTACGACGTCGCCGACTACTGCGACGTCGACCCCGTCTACGGAGACCTCGCCGAGTTCGACCGCCTCGTGGCCGACGCCCGCCGCCTCGGGCTCAAGCTGCTGCTCGACATCGTCCCGAACCACTGCTCCAGCGAGCACCCGTGGTTCCGCGAGGCGCTCGCCGCGGAGCCCGGCAGCGCCGCCCGCTCCCGCTTCCACTTCGCCCCCGGCCGCGGCCCGGACGGCGCGGAGCCGCCCAACAACTGGCGCGCCATGTTCGGCGGCCCCGCCTGGAGCCGGACCACCGCGCCCGACGGCGCCCCCGGCGAGTGGTACCTGCACCTGTTCACGCCCGAGCAGCCGGACCTGAACTGGCGGGACCCGGCCGTCGGCGACGAGTTCGAGCGGGTTCTGCGCTTCTGGCTGGACCGCGGCGTCGACGGCTTCCGCATCGACGTCGCCGCCGGCCTGTTCAAGCACCCCGACCTGCCCGACTCCGACGACCCGGGGGCCGACGAGCGGGCCCGCGACGCCGTCAACCAGCTGGCCTGGAACCAGCCCGAGGTGCACGGCGTGTGGCGCCGCTGGCGCGCGGTCTGCGAGGAGTACACCGCCCGCGACGGCCACGAGCGGCTGCTGGTGGGCGAGGTGTCCGTACCGACCGCACGCGAGCACGCCGAGTACGTCCGCCCCGACGAGCTGCACCAGGCCTTCTTCTTCGACCTGCTCAGCGCGCCCTGGGACGCCGGCGCCTTCCGCGCCACGATCACCGAGGCGATCCGCGACATCGCCGGCACCGGTTCCACCGTCACCTGGGTCCTCAACAACCACGACCAGGTCCGCACCGTCACCCGCTACGCGGGAGAGCCCGGCGTGGAGGGCAGCGGACTGGGCGCCGCCCGCGCCCGCGCCGCGGCCCTGCTGATGCTCGCCCTGCCCGGCGCCGCGTACGTCTACCAGGGGGAGGAGCTCGGCCTGCCCGAGGTCCTCGACCTGCCCGACGAGGTCCTCACCGACCCGATCTTCCACCGCACGGGCAGCCGCAAGCACATCCGGGACGGGTGCCGCGTGCCGCTGCCCTGGTCCGGGCACGCCTCCCCGTTCGGCTTCACCCAGGGCGCGGGCGGCGCCCGGCCGTGGCTGCCGCAGCCCGCCTGGTTCGCCGAGCACGCCACCGACCGCGCCGTCGCCGACACCCGCTCCTTCTGGCACCTCTACCGCGAAGGCCTCCAGCTGCGGCGCAGCCTGCCGCAGCTGGGCGACGGCACCCTGCGCTGGCTGGACGCGCCCCCGCAGGTCCTCGCCATCGCCCGCGGCGAAGGCCTGGTCTGCGCCGTCAACTTCGGCACGGAGCCCGTACCCGCCCCGGTCGCCGGGCCCCCGCTGCTCGCCAGCGGACCCTGCCCGGACGGTCTGCTGCCGCCCGCCACCGCCGCCTGGTGGACGGCGGACTGCCCGACCCCCTGACCCCGCCCCCTGCCGGCGCGACCCCCGCGAACCCCCTCCGCAGCCGGTCCGCAGCCTCCCGACCTCCTCGAAAGGGAACCCCTCATGCGACGACCCAGCACCACGCCCCGACGCACCGCGGCCGCCACGTCCGCCGCCCTCCTCCTCGCCCTCGCCGCCACCGCCTGCGGCGGAGGTACGACCGGCCCCGCATCCGGCGGCGAACTCAGCGGCCAGACCGTGACCGTGGCCGGCGTCTGGACCGGCAGCGAGCAGAAGAACTTCAAGAAGGTCCTGGACGCCTTCACCGCGAAGACCGGCGCCAAGACGGTCTTCGTCCCCTCCGGCGACAACGTCTCCACCTTCGTCGGAAGCAAGATCGAGGGCGGGAACGCGCCCGACGTGGTGATGGTCCCCCAGGTGGGCGTCCTGCAGCAGTTCGCCAAGGCGGGCTGGCTCCAGCCCCTGTCCGACGGGGCCGCAGCCACCGCGGGCTCCACCCTCGCCCCCGTGTGGAAGAACTACGGCACCGTCGACGGCACCTACTACGGCCTGTACTTCAAGGCCGCCCACAAGTCCACCGTCTGGTACGCCCCCGAGGCCTTCTCCCAGGCGGGCGTCGGCGAGCCCAAGAGCTACGCCGACCTGCTCAAGGCCGGCCGCACCCTCGCCGACTCCGGCCGCCCGGCCTTCGCGATAGCCGGCGAGGACGGCTGGACCCTCACCGACTGGTTCGAGAACCTCTACCTCTCCCAGGCGGGACCGGAGAAGTACGACCAGCTCGCCCAGCACAAGATCAAGTGGACCGACGACAGCGTGGTCAAGGCGCTGACCACCCTCGGCGAGCTGTTCAAGGACAAGCAGCTCGTCGCCGGCGGCGCCGAGACGGCCCTGCAGACCGACTTCCCCTCGTCCGTCGAGCGGGTCTTCGGCCCCGAGCCCAAGGCGGGCATGGTCTACGAGGGCGACTTCGTCGGCGGCGTCGCCAAGGACCAGTTCGGCAAGACTCCCGGCAAGGACGCCAGGTTCTTCCCCTTCCCGGCCGTCGACGGCGGCAAGGCCCCGGTCGTCAGCGGCGGCGACGCGGCCGTCGTGCTCAAGCAGGGCAAGAACGCCGCGGCCGGCATGAAGCTGCTGGAATTCCTCGCGAGCCCCGAGGCGGCCGAGGTCTGGGCCGGCGCGGGCGGCTTCCTGTCCCCGAACACCAAGGTCGCCCCCTCCGCGTACGCGGACGACACCGCCCGCGCCACCGCGCAGTCACTCGTCGCGGCCGGCGACTCGGTGCGCTTCGACATGTCGGACCAGGCGCCGGCCGCGTTCGGCGGCACCAAGGGGGCGGGGGAGTGGAAGCTCCTGCAGGACTTCCTGCGCGACCCCTCGGACCCGCAGGGCACGGCCGCCAAGCTCGAGGCCGAGGCCGCCAAGGCCTACGGCAACTGAGGCGACCCACCATGGCTGACACCGCCACTGCCCCCCTGACCGCCCGGGCCGCGGCCGACCCGCGGCGCCGGGCCCTGAGAAGGAAACGCCGCCTCGCGGTCGTCTTCGTCCTGCCGGCCCTGCTGCTGCTCGGCGCACTCGTCGTCTACCCGGTCCTCTTCTCCGTCGGCCGCAGTCTCTTCGACGCCGGCGGCGACCGGTTCGTCGGAGCCGGCAACTACGCGGCGATCGTCCGCGACCCGGCCACCCTCAAGGCGATCCGCAACAGCACCCTCTGGGTCGTCGTCGCCCCGACCCTGCTGACCGGCCTCGGGCTGCTGCTCGCCGTCCTCACCGAGAAAGTGCGCTGGGCGACCGCCTTCAAGCTGGTGCTCTTCCTGCCGATGGCCGTGTCCTTCCTCGCCGCGGGCATCATCTTCCGCCTCGCCTACGAGCAGAACCCCGACCGGGGCGTCCTCAACGCGGCGGTCGTCGCGGTCCACGACGCCTTCCACGACTCCGCCGCGTACCCGACGGCCAGGGCCCGTGAGCACCGCGGGCTGGCGGGTGGACCGGGAGGGCCTTACAGCACCGAGCAGACCGTCCGCCCCGGCGAATCGGTGAGCCTCGGCCTGGTCGGGGTGGCCCCCGAGGCCGTCCCCGCCGGGGCGCGCGCCGCGGCCGCCCCGGCCCCCGGGGCGGGCTCGATCACCGGACTCGTCTACCTCGACTTCGCCCCCGGCGGCGCCGGCACCCCCGGCGCGGTCGACCCCGGCGAGAAGGGCCTGCCCGGGATCACCGTCGAGGCCGTACGGGACGGCCGGGTGGCCGCGACCGCCACCGCCGCCCCGGACGGATCGTTCCGCCTCACCGGACTGGCCGACGGCGCGTACACCGTCCGGCTGCCGGCTGCCAACTTCGCGGCCCCCTACCGGGGCGTGGACTGGCTCGGCCCGGCCCTGGTCACACCGGCCATCATCGGCGCGTACCTGTGGGTGTGGACCGGCTTCGCGATGGTCCTGATCGGCGCCGGACTCTCGGCCATCCCGCGCGACGCCCTGGAGGCCGCCCGGATGGACGGCGCCAGCGAGGGCCAGATCTTCCGCAGGATCACCGTGCCGCTGCTCGCACCCGTGCTCACCGTCGTCTTCGTGACCCTGGTGATCAACGTGATGAAGGTCTTCGACCTCGTCTACATCATCGCCCCCGGCCCGGTCCAGGAAGAGGCGAACGTCCTGGCCACCCGCATGTGGCTGGTCTCCTTCGGCGGCGGCAACGACCAGGGGCTCGGCAGCGCGCTCAGCGTGGTGCTCCTGCTGCTCGTGGTCCCCGCCATGGTCTTCAACATCCGGCGCTTCCGAAGGAGCGGAGCATGAGCAGCCACAGCACCGTCGAGCGCCGACGGCCCCCGCGCACCCGGGCCGACCGGTCCGGGCCCGCCGCCCCGGCCGGCCCGCCGCCCGGCCCGCGCCACCCCCGCCGCCCGCCCCGGCTGCGGCGCCTGCTCGGCAGCTCGGCCGTCCAGGCCGTGCTGGTCCTGGTGGCCCTCGTATGGATCACGCCCCTCGCCGGGCTGCTGCTGTCCTCGATGCGCTCCGAGCAGGACAACGCCTCCAGGGGCTGGTGGACCGCGCTCACCGACCCCTCCCGGCTGTCCCTGGACAACTACACCGCCCTGCTGAAGGACTCGGGCATCGCAGCCGCGTTCGGCAACACCGTCCTGATCTCGGTGCCCGCCACCGTCCTCGTCGTCGGGATCGCGGCACTCGCCGGATACGCCTTCGCCTGGCTGGAGTTCCCCGGCCGGGACGGCATCTTCCTGGTCGTCGTCGGACTGCTGGTCGTCCCCGTGCAGATCGGGCTGCTGCCGGTGGCCAAACTCTTCGGCGCGATCGGGCTGTTCGGCACCATTCCGGGCGTGGTCCTCTTCCACGTCGCCTACGGGCTGCCGTTCGCCGTCTTCCTGCTGCGCAACTACTTCGCCGAGATACCGCGCGAAATGCTGGAGGCCGCCCGGATGGACGGAGGCAGCGAATGGCGGATCTTCTCCCGGCTCGTCCTGCCGCTCGGCCGGCCGGCCATCGCGAGCCTGGCCATCTTCCAGTTCCTCTGGGTCTGGAACGACATGCTCGTCGCGCTGCTCTTCGCGGACAGCGGGTCCCAGCCGCTCACGGTCGCCCTGCAGTCCCAGATCCGGCAGTTCGGCAGCAACATCGGCGTCCTCGCACCGGGGGCGTTCCTGTCCCTGGTCGTCCCGCTGATCGTCTTCTTCGCCTTCCAGCGGCATTTCGTCCAAGGCGTGATGGCCGGCTCGGTCAAATGACGACCCGGCCGGGGCGGGCGGTGCACGCCGCCAGGAGCGGGCAGGGGAGGCGACGGCGGTGCACAGCAGTGCGATGCTCCGCTCGAACCTCGCGTCCTCACTCCACCGGGGCATGTCGGCCCGCCGGCAGCTCCGGCGCCGCGTACTTCCCCGCCGCGATCCCGGCCCCCGGCCGCTGATCCGTTCGGGCAGCACGAAGGAGCGGCCCCTCGCAACCGCCGTGCAGGCGACGAGGGGCCGGCGGTACGGCGGGCAGGTGAAAGCGATGCCGGTGCGGGGGGCGGTCGCCGTGACCGGGTACACGTAGCGGCGACGACCGGACCCGCGGGGAGAGGCTGAAGGCATGACGAGCGACGCCGCGCACGGACCGGCAGCGGCCGCAGAGGACCTGCACACCTCGGCCAAGGGCTGGCACGGCATCCAGCTGGCCGTCCTCGGCTTCATCGGCCTGTGCGGCGTGCTCAAGGGCAGCGGACCGGCAGGGGTTCCGCGCACCGTCCAGGTGGTGGCCGGGCTGCTGGCGCTGAGCTCCCTCGCCACCGCCTGCTGCGCCATCTTCCTCGTCGGCCTCGCTGCCTGGCCCCTGTACCGGGGCGGGGTCCGCCCGGCCGACCCGGGGCGCACCGGTCGTGCCCTGCGCACCGGGATCGCCCTCACCTTCACGGCCGTCGCGCTGCTCGCCCTGTCGGCGGGCGCTTCCTGGTGGCCCACACCCGAGAAGAAGAAGGAGGGCGCGGCGCGCAGCCTCGTCCGCGTCAGCACCGAGGCCGGTACGGTCTGCGGGTCCCTCGGCGAGAGCGACTACGGGCGCGTGGCCCTTCGGACGGCCGACCGCACCGTCACCCTGGCCCTCGGGGAGATCACCGCCCTGCAGCCCGTGTCCTCCTGCGGCTGACCCGCCCGCGGAACAGCGGCATGCCCTCCTCGTTGGGCCTCGGCTTCACACAGTGAAGTGCCCGCGGCTTGGCAACGTTGTCATCTCGATGAGAATCCGCTCCTTGACGGTCCTGGGACTGCCGAGTTGACTGCGTCCACCTCGGCCGCAGGGATACGGCCTCGTCAGGGAGGTTTACCTCGTGAACACGTTCATGCGCCGCCGGGCCGCCGTGGCCGCCGCCGTCTGCGCCGCCCTCGCACTCTCCCTCACCGCCTGCGGCGGCTCGGAGGACGCCGATGCGAGACCCGGCGGCTCCGCGAAGGGCTACGCGGTCAAGATCGGCCTGCTGCTGCCGGAGAACCAGACCGCGCGCTACGAGAAGTTCGACAAGCCGCTGATCGAGAAGGAAGTCGCCAAGCTCACCCGCGGCAAGGGTGAAGTGGTCTACGCCAACGCCAAGCAGAACGCCGCCACCCAGAGCGCCCAGGTCGACGCCATGGTCGCCAACAAGGTGAACGCCCTCATCATCGACGCCGTCGACTCCAAGGCCATCGCCGAATCCGTCAAGAAGGCCAAGGCGGCGGGAATCCCGGTCGTCGCCTACGACCGCCTGGCCGAGGGCCCGATCGACGCGTACACCTCCTTCGACAACGAGGACGTCGGCAGGGTCCAGGGCAAGGCGCTCCTCGACGCGCTGGGCGACAAGGCCAAAGACGGCCAGATCGTCATGATGAACGGCTCGGTCACCGACCCCAACGCCAAGGGGTTCAAGGCCGGCGCGCACGCGGTCCTCGACGGCAAGGTGACCGTCGGCCGGGAGTACGACACCGTCGACTGGAAGCCGGAGAACGCCCACACCAACATGACCGCCGCCCTCACCGCGCTCGGCAAGGGCAAGGTGGTCGGCGTCTACTCCGCCAACGACGGCATGGCCGGCGGCATCATCACCGCCCTCAAGGCCGCCGGAGTCTCCCCGCTGCCGCCGGTCACCGGCCAGGACGCCGAACTCGCCGCCGTCCAGCGCATCGTCGCGGGCGAGCAGTTCATGACCGTCTACAAGCGGTACGCCCCGGAGGCGGCCGCCGCGGCGGAGATGGCCGTCGACCTCGCCCTCGGAGAGAAGATCGACGGGATCGTCAACCAGCTGGTCGACAGCCCGACCAGCAAGGACGTGCGCTCGGTGCTCGTCCCCGGAACCCCGCTGACCAGGGACAACGTCCGCTCCACCGTGGTCGTCGACGGAGTCTGGACGGTCTCCGAGATCTGCACCGAGAAGCTCCGGGCCGCATGCGAGGAGATCGGCCTGACCTAGGCCGTGGCTCCCACCTCTTCTTGGGTCCGGAGGCATGAGGGTCTCCGCCGTGCTCGTAGACCTGTGACGTGGCATTCATGAGCACCCCGCACTGCTGCTTCCTGTGCGGCACGGGCTACTACCTGGCCGGCGTACTCGACCAGATGCCTGGCGCCCGTGGTTTGGGGTTGGACACATCGGTGCGCGCGCTGCGCTTGGCAGCCCGTGCCCACGACCGAGCTGCCGCGGTGGCCTGGGAGGTGTTCCGTCCCTTCCCGCCGGCCGACGGGGCAGCCGATGTCGTGCTCAACGTGTTCGCCCCGCGCAATCCGACCGAGTTCCACCGCCCATCGACCCGGACCCACCGGCACGCCACGCATGCAGCCCGGCCGGAGCAGGACATACAGCCCGGCCGGAGCAGGACATCAGCGCTGTCACCTGCCGGAGCAAGAACGAAACTCCGGCTACGCGGTCCACGGCATCCGCACGGTGATTCCCGAGCGTGCCGATCAGCAGGCCTACCGCAAGAGGACAGGCCGCAGCGGCGGACGGCCCCGGACTCTGGATACCGAGTGGAGTCGAGAGACGCGACCTACTCGCCCTCGACGTTGGCCACCATCGTGCGCAGTACCTTGAGCGCGGCCACGTACTCCTCGTCGCTGACGCCCCGGTGGACCACGGCGCGTACCTCGGTCGCCAGCTCACGGAGCCGCACTCTGGCGGCCTCCCCGGCATCGGTGAGGTGCAGGCGCTGCCCGTCATCGATCCTGAGCCACTCGCGGTGGAGCAACTGGTCCACGGCCCTGGCGATCTCATGCGGCCCGTCGGCGAGGTGCGTCAGGGAAGCGACGATCTCCTCGCGGCTCGGCGCCGCGGGGCTGCCGTCCACGCGGTTGAGCACCCAGTACTGCGGCTGCGTCGCGTCGATCCTGGCCATCGCATCACGCAGATGCCGGGTGACGGCCGCATGGACCAGGCCGCTCCAGTAGCCGACCGGCTGAGTGGCCAGCATGTCGTCGGTGGCGGCCGGGTTCGCCGGCGCCTGGTCAGTGGCGTTTCCGATCAGTGACATGATCACGACGCTACATCTCCCCGGCGCGCCGAACCATCGGAAATGCGGCATTCACTGCCACGCGTCCCGGGCGCCCAGCGGACCCGCCTTCCGGTCCGTCCGGCCGCCGTGAGAGGGTCGGCGGCGTCCCGCGGCCCGCAGGCCGGACCGGACCGTGACCGCGGGCCGCGACAGGGCCGGGGGCCGGAACGGGGCCGGGCCGGAAGGAGACAGGGTGGCAGGCAGCACGACCACGGCAGTGGTGCTGGTGGCGGACGACGACGCCGCCATCCGGCGCTCGCTCGAACGCGGCCTGCGCCTCAGCGGCTTCACCGTGCTCCTCGCCGAGGACGGGCCCACCGCCCTCGCCGCCCTCGCCGCCCGCCCCCCGGACGTCCTCGTCCTGGACGTCTCCATGCCCGGCCTCACCGGTACGGAGGTCTGCCGCACCCTGCGCGAACGCGGCGACGAGACCCCGGTCCTGATGCTGTCGGCCCTGGACGAACTGGCCGACCGCGTCGCCGGCCTCCAGGCCGGCGCCGACGACTACCTCGTCAAACCCTTCGCGCTGGAGGAGCTGGTGCTCCGCCTGCACGCCCTGCTGCGCCGCAGCCCCGCCCGCAGCGCACAGGACGTGCTGCGCGCCGGGCCGCTGGAGATGGACCAGGCCACCCGCAGGGTCCGCAACGCCGGGGCCGAGGTCCACCTCACCCGGCGCGAGTTCGAACTGCTCGCCACCCTGGTGCGCAACGCCGACATCGTGCTCTCCCGCGACCAGCTCCTGGACCGGGTCTGGGGCTACGACTTCGCGGTGCGCACCGACGCCGTCGACACCTTCGTCAGCTACCTGCGCCGCAAGCTGGAGGACGGCGGGCGCCCCCGGCTGATCCACACCGTCCGCGGGGTCGGCTTCGTCCTGCGCGTGCCCGCTGCCGGGGACGCCGCCCCGTGAAGCTCGCCACCCGCATCGCGCTCTCGGTCACCGCGGTCATGCCCCTGCTGGTCCTGGCGGCGGGCCTGCTCGTCCTCGGGCTCGTCAGCCGCGACCTGCGCCAGCAGCAGGACACCCGGCTCCACGACCGCGCCTCCGCGGTCCTGCCGGACGTACGGGCCCTGCTCGCCGCCGACCGCAACGGCCGGACCAAAGCGGAGCAGAACCAGCACCGCAAGGTCCTCGGCGACGCCCTCGACACCGGGATACGGGTCCGCAGCGCGGACGGGACGGTCGTCCTGGAGGGCGGCCCGCAGCCCGCCGAGTCCGTACGGCTGCCGGAGCGGACCCCGGACGGCCCGGTCACGGTCCGCGCCAAGGGGCGCGCCTGGCGGGTGCTCAGCGTGCCGGTGGCCGGGCCCGCCCCCGGCAGCCTGTGGCTGTACACGCCCGCCTCCGCCACCGACCCGCAGCTCGCCGTCGTACGCCGCCGCGTGCTGCTGGTGGCCCTGCTGGCCGCCCCGGTCTCCGGGCTCCTCGCGTACGGGCTGGCCCGGCGGGCCACCGTCTCCGTGCGCAGGCTCAGCCGCCGGGCCGCCGAACTCGACCCCGCGGCCGGGGCGGCCGCCTTCGCGGGCGCACCGGCGAGGATCGCGGAGGTGGACGAGCTGTCCGCGGCGATCGGCCAGCTCCTCGCCCGCTACGACGAGCAGGCGGTGCGCACCGCGCAGGCGCTGGACACCGCCCGCTCCTTCTCCTCCGCGGCCTCGCACGAGCTGCGCACGCCGCTGATGAGCATGCAGACCGACCTCGACGTCCTGGCCGCCCACCCCGACCTTCCCCCCGAGGAACGCGCCGAGGTGGTGCGCGACCTGCGCAGCGACCACGCCCGGCTGCTCGAACTCCTGACGGCGCTGCGGATGCTGGCCCTCGGCGACCTCGTCGAGGTCTCCGCGTTCGCGCCGCTCGACCTCTGCGAGCTGGTGGACGCGGCCGTCGGCGAGACCGCCCGCAGCCACGGCGAAGCCCGTCTGGACGCGGAGCTGCCGACCGAACTGCGGGTCATCGGCTGGGACGCCGGGCTGAAGATCATGCTGGCCAACCTGCTGCGCAACGCGGCCGTGCACGGCCGCCGGCCCGGCGAGCCGCCCCGGATCACGGTCCGGCTGCACGCCCGGGGCTCCTGCGCGGTGCTCACCGTCGACGACGAGGGGCCGGGCGTGCCGCCGGCCGAACGCGAGGCCGTCTTCCGGCGCTTCCACCACCGGCCCGGCAGTCCCGGATCCGGCCTCGGGCTCACCCTGGTGGCCCAGCAGGCCGCCCTGCACCACGGCACCGTCACGGTCGGCGACGCGCCCGGCGGAAGGGGGGCGCGCTTCGAGGTGCGCCTGCCGCTGGCCTCGGCGGACGAGCCGACCCTGAGGCTCCCCTTGCGCCGCGACTGGATCTCCCGGGACCACTGAACCACCGCCGGCCCGCCGTCGGTCAGGCAGCACCGGAGGGCAGGGGTACGGGCCGGTTGCGGGATCACAAGGAATCCACAAAAACGGTCCCTAGCTTCGTGCCCGGCCGGCAGCGCCCGAGCGCCGGCCCGTCGCACCGAAGGGGAATACCACCATGCTCCCGAACCGCAAGACCGCCGCCGCGCTCGGCGCCGTCGCCCTGGCCGGAGCCCTGCTGTCGGCCGGTCCCGCGCAGGCCGACGCCGCCAAGCCCAGCCCCGCCGCCTCGGCGAAGTCCGCCCCCAAGGGCGACGGCGCGAAGGCGATCTGCAAGCGGCTGCCGAAGGCCGAGGCCCGGATCACCGCCGCCCTCACCCGGCTGAACGGCGACGCGACCGTGCCCGGTTCGATCGCCCGGCTCCAGCAGCGCGTCGCCGAGGCCAAGAGCGCCGGCCACACCGAGATCGACACCTACCTCAACGACCGCCTGACCTTCCGCAAGAGCCTGCTGCCGACGCTGCAGAAGCGCCAGGAGGACCTGAAGGCCGTCTCCACCTGGTGCAGCGCCCAGGGGTCCAAGTGAGGGCCCGCCGCCGCGGCGCCGCCGGTCTCGCCGCCGCCCTCGCCCTGGGCGCGTCCCTGCTGCTGACCGGCTGCGGGGGCGGGGGCGAGCACCCCAAGGCGGAGCAGTCGGCGGCCGTCGACGGCCAGGCCGGGGACATGCAGGCGAAGCTGGACGCAGCGGAGAGCGCGGCCGCGCAGGCGGACGCGGACGCCTCGCAGAACAACTGACCGGCCGGCCCGCTCCCGCACCGGCCCACACCACGGCCCGCCCGGCACCCCGGGCGGGCCGTGGTGTGGGCTCGGCCGGTCGGGTGGATCCACGGGCCGGGGCGGTACGGGGCCCGGCCGGGCCGGGTAGGGCGCGGCCGTGACCCTGATCAAGCTGACCAGCCCGGCCTTCGCCGACCACGCGGAGATCCCGCGCCGGTACACCGGCGAGGGCGAGGACGTCTCGCCGCCCCTGACCTGGACGGCAGCGCCCGAGGGCACCGCGGAGCTGCTGCTCCTGTGCGAGGACCCGGACGCTCCCCGCGGGACCTTCCTGCACTGGCTCGTCACGGGCATCGACCCGTGGACCGGAGGAGTGGAGGAGGGCCAGACGCCCCACGGCGGACGGTCCTGGCCCAACGGGTTCGGGAAGACGGGCTGGGGCGGTCCCATGCCGCCGCCCGGGCACGGGCCGCACCGCTACTTCTTCCGGCTGTACGCCCTCTCCCACCCCGTACGGCTGCACGACCGGCCCACCGCGGACGCGGTGCACGGCGCCGTACGGGGCGTCGATCTCGGGAGCGGCACGCTGGTGGGCGTCTACCAGCGGCTGTGACCCCTCACCGCTGCGGTGGGCCGGCGCCGGTTCGGACGGTGCGTCAGCCTCCGGCGGTCGTCCGGCGGCGCCGGACGTACACCGCCGCACCGCCGGCCGCCGCCAGGGCCGCGGCCCCGGTGAGGGCGGCCGGCTGCCAGGACGCGCCCGCCGCCGGTGCCGCCGAGGCGACGGATGCCGCCGCAGGCCGGCCCTGCTCCTCCTCCGCCAGGCCGGGGTACCCGCCGGCGAGGCCCTTGCGGTCGTACTCGGATCCGGGCAGCTTGTCGCCGTAGCGGGCCGACACCAGCTTCTGGTACGCGGCGAGGGGGACGGCGCCCTTTCCGCCGAGGCCGGCCGCCGCCTCCTGGTTGAGCGGTTCGACCATGCCCTCGGCGGTGAGCCGGTACCAGGCGTGGATCTGCGGCTCGCTGAAGGCGCGGGCCTGCGGGGTGCCGCGCTCGGCGAGGCCGAGGTCGGTGTCCCCGTCGCGGATGCCGGCCAGCTGCCAGCCCTCGGCTCCGGCGCTCTGGGGGCTGCCGGGCGCGGCCGCGCCGCCCTTGGGCGCGAGCAGTACGGCGGCCGGGCGGCCGTCCGAGGCCGTCACCCGGGAAGCCAGGTAGGAGAGCCGCAGCGCGGTCTGCGGGCTTGCCTGGGCCTTGCCGGCCACGAAGTCGGGGCTGATCTCGAACATCGGCACCGGGTCCTTGAGCTCGAACCGGGGCGGCGCCGCGGGGGCGGCGGGGGCGCTCCCGTTCTTGGGGGCGCCGACGGCGCCCCCGTCCGCGGCGGCGGCACTGCCGGGCTGCCGGGTCGAGACGAGGAAGCGGGAGACGGTGTCGTGGACCTGGTCGCTGCGCAGGGTCTGCTGGGCGGACTGGTAGCCCGCGATGCCGTCGCCGCCCTCCGCGCCGTGCGCGGAAACGTTCCCGCAGAGAGCGGTGGCGAAGGCGGTGGTGGCGAGGACGGCCGCCCGGACGGCCGTGCGCTGCATGCGCCGCATGGTCTGTCTGGTCTGCATGGTCGGTCTTCTCCTCAGCCCTGGATGCCGATGCGCGAGTGGGTCCACTGGAACGAGTTGTTGTTCACGTAGGTGGAGTAGTCCCACCAGGTGTAGGTCTGGGTGGTCTGCCAGGGGTCGCCGACCGCGATCATGTTGGTGGCGCTGTCGTAGCCGTAGATGACGTTCATGTGGCCGCCGCCGCTGCGCCAGCCGAAGCGGACCGCGAAGGGCCGGCCCGCGGCGATCTCGGCCGTCGACTCGCCGAACGAGGCGTTGCGGTACAGGCTGCGGCCGCTGCTGCCGAGCCCCGCCTTCGCCAGGCCGTTGGCCATGTCCTCCAGCGTCGCGGGCTGGTTGTTGCAGTCCACCCAGGTGCCCTGGGCGGCCAGTCGGCAGAACTGCTCCTGGGTGACGTTCCTGCCCCAGTACTTGGCGATGGTCACGCCGGAGGCGTCCCAGCACCACTGGGTCCGGACCTGCTTCTGCATCTCGATCCCGAGCGACTTCTGGGTGGCGGGACCGGGGTTCGGCCGGGTGGGCCCGGGGTTGGGGGTGGAGCCGCAGACGGGCAGGGGGGTGGTGTTCTCGCGGATGAACGCGTCGGCGATGTAGTACGAGCCGGTGTAGATCCACCGCGGGTTGTTCTCCACGGTGTCCCCGGTGGTCCGGCAGGACATCTGGATCCTGTCGCCGACCTTGGAGGAACCGTTGATCCGGGCCGAGAGGGCGGGCTTGGCCCGGTGGTTGACGGTGGCGTAGTTGCCCTGTCCGCCGATGACCGTGCCGGTGACCGTGTCGGCCTGGGCGAGGGCCCCGAAGCCGAACAGCAGACCGCCGGAGAGCGCGGCGGTGGTGGCGGCTATGACGGCCTTCTTGCGGCGGGACATGCGTCGTCTGTGCATCGTGCTCCTTGGGCCGGAAAGGCGGATCAGCCCCGGCCATCCGGTCGTCCGCGGGCGCTATCGGCACCGCATTCCTCGAGTGGATTGGGTGCCGGGAATCTTGCCAGAGAGATACCGGGATGTGGACGGCATTGCTCTACGCGCGAAGAGGTCACCCATTCAACCATCGCGCAGCAAGAATTGACCCACCGTCAACTCGCCCAGCGCCAAAGCGGGTTGGGGTGGCCGCAAGAAATGGTCCAGGCCATTCGGAAGGCCGCGCAGGGCACGGACTTTACGCAAACTTGACGTGGGGAATCGCGTTATTGGACGGCTCGTCAAAAAAGCGAATAGCCCAGCGTGTATGCCGCGTGACTCTCCATCATTTTCCCACCGGAAAATCCCGCCGCGTTGGGCGCGGACCCGTCGGGTGCGGTTCAGGGAGTGGTGCCGGTGAGCACCCCGACCTTGTCCAGGCGGTGTTCGGGGTTGTTCTGTGCGTCGCGCCAGTGGTTCCCCGCCGCATCGTCTTCCGGGGTGAGGCAGGTGGTCACGGTGATCATCGCCCGGGTCGGGGCGGTGCCGGGCGAACCGGGGACCGGGGCCCGCTGCGCGTCCCTCGAGGAGGGGGACCGGAAGGAGGTCGTCCGGGTGGCGGTGATCGTGTACGTGTACGTCACGCCGCCGGCGGTCACCAGCACGGTGGCGCCCTCCCGCAGCGCCGGCAGCGCACGCAGCGGGCCGCCCGCCGTGACGCGGTGCCCGGTGACGATGTAGTTGCCGACCTCGCCCGGGCCGACCCCGCCGCCGGGTCCGTGCGGGCTGGCGGCCAGCCCCTGGTCCTGGATCCGGGTCCCGGCCGCGTCGTCCGGACTGCCCTGGTACGGGACCACCGGCAGCCCGGAGATCCCGATGGAGGGGATCGACAGCTCGGCTGCGGCGGCACGGCCGACGGCCCGGGTGCCCGCCGCGGCCGGGTCGAACGCGGCAGCCCCGGGGGCCGTCAGCGGGACGGCGAGAGCGGCGACGGCCACGGCTGCCGTGAGGGCGTGCAGGCGACGGAAGGGGCGGTGGGGCATGGCACATCCCGGTGAGAGGGGGTGGGGGACGGACCGGGCCGTGTGCGGAGTGACCGGCAGGCCCGGTCGGCTCTTCCAGCGTGGCACCGGCTCGCCCTGACGGCATGTCGGCCCACGACGCCCCCGGGTTTCCCGGCAAGGGGGGACGGTGCGCCGCACCGCTGCACGAGCGGCCGCGCGCCCCTGCTGTCCGCCTCGGGCGACACCCGCCGAGTCCGTTGCGGCACCCCCGGTTCGCGGACTCCGGTACGCCGCCGGCCCCCGCCCTCGGCGCCCGTCCGGATGCGGCCCCCGCGCAGCAAGGCGCATGCTGGCTGTGTGGCCGGGAGAGCGGTGCGACCTGGCGCGGCCGATGCGGGCGGGTTCCGTACGCGTCGGCCGTCGACCGTGAGCGCGTCCAGGCGGACGTACGGCGCGGTGCAGTGCAGTGCAGTGCTGCGGGCAAGAGGTGTCATGCAAGAGGTGTCATGAGCGGGATGTGCCATGAGCGAGATCCCCGGCTTCGATGAACTCCAGGACCCCCTCGACGCGTCCCGCGTGGCCGTGGTGGTCCTCGACGCGGATGCGCGGGTGATCGGCTGGAGTCCTGCGGCCACCGAACTGCTCGGGTACCCGGCGCCGGAGGTGCTCTGGCGGGAGTTCGCCGACCTGGTGACCGATGCCACGGAGCCCGAACTCCTCCCGGGCGCACGGCGCGTGCTCCGGCTGCGCCACCGCGACGGGCACACCACGAAGGCGGCGGTCGCGGTCCACCCCCTGGCCCCCGGCGGCACGGAGCCCGGCGGCCCCGGCGGAAGCGACCCGGGCGGCACGGGGGAGGCCGCGCCGGGGGAGCAGGGCGCCGCGGAGCCGCCGAGCGGGCCGAGCGGGGCGGCCGCGCCGCGGCCCGCACACCTGCTCGCCCTGGCCGACGCCGACGAGACCGACCGGTGGAACGCCCTGCAGTCGATGCTGCGCGGGCTCGCCACCCAGTCGCCCGTCGGGCTGGCCCTCTATGACACCCGGCTGCGCGTGGTGTGGACCAACGCCGCCCTCTACAAGGAGATGGGACCCGCCCAGTACGCCGGCGTCGGCCCCGACGACATGGTCACGCACGGCGTGATCATCTCGCCCGGCATGCCCGACACCCTGGAGCAGGTCATGAGCGAGGTGCTGGCCACCGGCGAGCCCGTGATCGAGCTGCACTACCGGGGCCGGCCGCCCTCCGCCCCCGACCGCGACCACGTCTGGTCCTGTTCGTACTACCGGCTGGAGGGCCCGTCCGGTTCACCGCTCGGCGTGTGCGAGGAGACGTTCGACATCACCGAGCGCTACCTCGCCCAGCAGCGCCTGGACCTGCTGGTCAGGGCGGCCAGGAACGTGGGGACGACGCTGGACACGGACCGCACGGCCCGGGAGTTCGCCGCCGTGACGACCCCGTGGTTCGCCGACCGGGTCACGGTGGACCTGCTGGAGGCGGAGCCGAACGGTGACCGGTCCGCCGGCGCGCCCGACAGCCGGATGGTCCGGGTGTGGCCCCCCGAGGAGACCCCGGGCGGCACCCGGCCGGCCCCCGCCGCCGTCCGCCCGGCTCGCGAGCCGGGGCTCCTGGCCCTGCCGCTGCGCGCCAAGGGCACCGATCTGGGCCTCGTCTCCTTCGTCTGGGACCACCGCACCGAGCCCTTCGACGAGGGCGAGCTGGCCGTGGCCGGCGAACTCGCCGCCCGGCTCGCGGTGTGCGTGGACAACGCCCGGCGCTACGCCCGCGAACACGCCGCCGCCCTGCTCCTCCAGCGCAGCCTGCTGCCGCGGCTGCTGCCCCGGCTCTCCGCCGTGGAGCTCGCGTACCGCTACCTCCCCGCCGACAGCCGGGCCGGTGTGGGAGGCGACTGGTTCGACGTCATCGCCCTGTCCGGCACACGGGTGGCCCTGGTCGTCGGGGACGTCGTCGGCCACGGCCTCGGGGCCGCCGCCACCATGGGCCGGCTCCGCACCAGCGTGCGCGTACTGGCCCGGATGGACCTCGCCCCCGACGAGCTCCTCGCCCGTCTCGACGACCTCGTCACCCAGGGCGCCGACGAACGCGCCGCCGTCCACGCCGGGGGCGAGGAGCTCTCGGAGAACGAGGCCCTCGGCGTCACCTGCCTCTACGCGGCGTACGACCCGGTGACCGGGACGTGCACGATGGCGCGGGCCGGACATCCGCTGCCCGCCGTCGTCCACCCGGACGACGGCACGGTCACCTTCCCCGAGCTGCCCTCCGGCCCGCCGCTGGGCCTGGGCGGCCTGCCCTTCGAGTCCGTCGAGCTCACCCTCCCCCCGGGCAGCCTGCTCGCCCTCTTCACCGACGGCCTCGTACAGGGCCGCGGCCGCGACCTCGACGAGCAACTCGGCGTGCTGTCCGCGGTCCTGAGCCGGCCCGACCGGCCCCTGGACGACCTGTGCGACGAGGCCGTGGGCACCCTGCTGCCCGCCCCGACCGAGGACGACGCGGCGCTGCTGCTGGTCCGCACCCGGCTCCTGGACCCGGACCGCATCGCCGTGTGGGACGTCAGCAGCGACCTCCAGGCCGTCGGCCGGGCCCGCACCGCGGCGGCCGCCCAGCTGCGCGACTGGGGGCTCGAGGAGCTGGTCTTCACCGCCGAACTGGTGGTGAGCGAGCTGGTGACCAACGCCATCCGGTACGCCGGGGACGGCCCCGTCCGGCTCCGCCTGATCCGCGACCAGACGCTGATCATCGAGGTGTCCGACGGCGGACACACCTCGCCGCACCTGCGGCACGCCGCCAACGACGACGAGGGCGGCCGCGGCCTGTTCATCGTGGCGCAGACCGCCCACCAGTGGGGCACCCGCTACACCGCCACCGGCAAGATCATCTGGGCGGAGCAGGTCCTGCCCCCGGCGAAGCGGCCGCCCGCCGGGGAACCCGGCGCGGACGGCGCCCCGCCCCGAGCCTGAGGTCAGGAGCTCCCGGACGTACCGGCCCGGCCGAGGCGGCCCAGCGGCAGCAGGTACTGGACCGGTTCGTCGAGGTCGTCCAGGCCCAGCAGCTCGTGCGCCAGGTCGTCGTGCAGACCGCCGAGCGGGATCGTGGCCAGCCCGTACGCGGCCGCCGTGAGCTGGAGGGCCTGCGTCAGGTGCCCGGCCTCCAGCAGCCCCAGGCGCAGCGCCCGCAGCCCGTAGCGGCGGCGCAGCAGCCCGAGGTCCAGGTGGACGGCCAGGACGGCCGGCGCCTCGTCGATCCCGACCGCGTCGGGATCGTCCGCCGGGCGCGAGAGGTACGAGGACAGCGCCTTGAGCGCGGGGAGCTCCGGAGCGGGTCCGAGCGGGACCAGCGACCGCTGCTCCGGCAGGCAGTGGTAGGTGCCCGCGGGCAGCCCCGCCACGGCGAGCGCCAGCAGCCTGACCCGCACGCTGTACAGGGCGCCTGCGCTCGGGTACGGGCGGTGGCTCAGGGTCCGCTCCGTCCCGTCGGGAAGCCGCCGCAGGGAGGTGCCGGCCGGGGCGAGGGCGTGCCACAGCACGCCGCCGAGCTCCTCCGCGGCGAGCGGGCCCCGCAGGGCACCGCGCGCCGAGCGGCGCAGGCGCAGCGCCTCGCCGAGCGCCAGCTCGGGCAGCGGCGCGGCAGGCAGGGGGCGTTCGCCCCGGGGGCGGTGGCCGGGCGGGTCCGTGGGCCGGGCGACGGCGCGTACGGCGGTGTCCTCGGCGCGGCCGATCTGGAACTTGCTCCGCTCCAGGTACCGGTAGTCGGCCGCATGCAGCCCGGTCTCGAAGAAGCCGCCCGCCTCCCCGGTCTCCAGCAGCGCCCGGCCCGCGAGCCGGCACACCGCCCGCTCCTCGTCCGGTGTCACGCCCAAGCGGTTGAAGAGCATGTGGAGTTGGGAGGCCCATACCCACAGCCGGCGGTCCAGCCGCTGCGGGGCGTCCGGCCGGCCGGCGGGGACGGCGGCCCGCAGCCGCACGTCGGCGGCCCGCACCTGCCGGGCCCACTGCGTGAGCCAGGGCGCGGCGGTGCCGTCGTCGAGCCCCTCGCGCACGGCCCGGGCCCGCCGGCCGAGGGTCTCCCGCTGGGCCGCGAACACGGTGTTGACACGGGTGTGGACGGCGGCCCCGGGCAGCGGCTGCACCTCGGTCACCCAGCGCCAGGACGCGGCGTGCCGGCGCAGCCAGCCCGCGGCGTCCGGGCCGTCGAGGCCCAGTGCGTACGCGGTGGCGTGGGCGAGGTCCAGGGCGAGCCGCAGCCGCTCCCCCCGCCCGGGCACGGCACGCAGCGCGGCGACGGCCGTGCGCGTGGAGTGCACGAAGAGCTCCTCGGCCACGGGGAGCGCGGCCGGACCGCCGTAGCGCTCGGTCTCGGGCTCGTACGGCACCGACCGCACCTCGCCGTGCCGGCCGGGCCGGGGGCCGGCGACGGGGGTGAGGCCGGCGGCCAGCAGGCCGAGCTCCGCGGCCATCCCGTCGACTTCGGCCGCGGTGGTGTCGGGAGCGGTGGCTTCGGGCGCGGCAGCGTCGACCGCAGTGGCGTCGGCCGGGGTGCGGCGGAACCTGATCCGCAGGTGGGGGCCGCCCTCGCCGTGGCGGATGAAGAACCAGGCGCCGGCTCCCGGCCCGTACCGGGCGTCCATCAGCGGGGCGAGCGCGCCGGTGACGAAGGCGTCGGTGTCCGCGCCGCCGGCGTGCAGTGCCAGGTGCAGGCTCTGCCAGCCGCCCGCCGGGGGCGCGAGCGGTGCCGCCGCGCCCGAGGTGGCGTGCGGGCTCGACGGGGACGCGGACGGGTTCGCAAGATCGGTCATCGGGTCCTCACGGGAACGGGTGCGGATACAGGGCGAGTTCGTCGTGGCGCAGCGGCCGGGCGGTGCGCCCGAGCCGGTGGGGCACCTCCAGCAGCCGCGGCAGCCCGAGCGTGCGGCGGTTGACGTGCCCGAAGGTCATCGGGAGGGTGCCGGGCACGACCACCTTGGCGCAGTGCAGCCCCAGCCGGTCCCGGACGCCCGCCTCGTCCTGCGTCACCACGACCACCTCCAGCCCCTCCGCGGCCAGCCGCTCGACCGTCTGCGCCAGCAGCCGGGTCAGGTCCGCCACGGGCGCGGGCGCGCCCGGCCAGCGCTCCTGCCAGGGGGCCCGCGGCGTGTCGGCGAACAGGAACTCCAGCCGCGGCTGCGCCTGCGGCAGCGCGTTCAGGCCCACGTGGTCGTCGAGGTCGACCACCAGCTCGGGCCGCTCCAGCATGGGGCGCAGCCGCTCCGGGTCACGGGCCCCGCCGGGGCCGGCGGGCCGGTGCGCGGCGTCCTGGACGTTGGTGACGACCTCCGCCACCGCCGAGCGGATCGCGGCCCGCGGATCGTGGTGGGCCCCGGCGGCCAGGAAGGCGCGCGGGGCATCGGGGTGGCCGCCCTCGTAGCGGCACAGGGAGATCACCGCCGGGATGCCGAGGTCGTTGGTGGCGTCCAGCAGGCTCAGCCGGTACCCCAGCAGTCCGGCGCGCGCGGCCAGGGCGGTCACCAGCGGATCGTCGGCGGGCACCGCGACACCGGGCAGCGGCGTGCGCGCGTACCAGGCCATCAGGAAGGCGTCCCGCTCCGCCACCTCGAACAGGCCGTACAGGGCGGCCTCCTCGGGGCTGTTGCCCAGCCCGCAGCCGTTCGAGGACTCGTACACCACCCGCGCCCGGCGGCCCGGTCCCTCCTCCGGCACGTCCCAGTACGCCACGTGCTCGGGTACGGCGCGGGCCCGGCCCGCGGTGAGCGACCAGCCGTACACCCAGTCCAGCTCCAGGTCGGGGTGGTAGGGGACGGTACGGGACGCGGGGTGGCCGTGGTGGGCCGGATCGGGCAGGCCCAGCCGGGCCGGGTCCACGGCGGCCTCCGGGCCCAACGCGGCGAAGGACGCGCGCAGGGAGGTCCGGCGGCCCATCGGCCGCATCCCGGCCAGCCGCTCCACGCCCTCGAACAGCGCCACGCGCTCGCTGGACGCGAAGTCCGCGGAGCGCCCGTAACCGCCGTCGTCGAGGAGGCGGCCGTCCGTCACCCAGGCGGTGGTGAGGGCGAAGGCGGAGTCCTCGGTGCGGAAGAGGCGGCGCACCGGGCCGAAGCGCTCGTCGTGCAGCTCCTCCCGCAACCGGTCCGCCGCCGTGCGGTCGTTGGGGCCGCGCAGCACGGAGGGGTCGGGCAGCGGCCGTGGCGCGGCGGTCAGGGCGGCCGCGGCGGGGGAGTCGTCGGGCAGCGGGCGGCACACCGGGCACCCGCCGACCGGGCGGACGCGGTGCGCGGACCAGGTGGCGCGGTTGCCCTGCACGACGTACACGGTGGCAGCCGCCGTCCCGGCCGCCGATCCCGCCGCCGATCCCGCCGCCGTCCCGGCCGCCGATCCCGCCGCCGTCCCGGCTGCCGTCCCGGCCGCGGCCCTGCCGGGACCCGGGCCCCCCGGACCGGCCTGCGGCTTCGCCGTGCTGCGGGTCCGCACCGACTGCGCATCGGCCGGCCGGCTGGGACGGGAGTCCGGCAGATCCTGCCGCGCCGGCGTGTGAGGCGCGCGTCCGGGCGGAGCCCCGTGCCCGGCGGAGCCGGGCTCGCCCGACCCCGGTCCGGCCGCGGCGCCCGCTTCGGCCTCCAGCAGCTCGGCGGCGAGCAGCAGGGCCCCCTCCGCCAGGGCCGGCGTACCGGTGCCGGCGAGCCCCAGCCGGGGGCTCTGCCACGGCACCCGGCCGCCCGCCGTGGCCAACCGCTGGTACTCGGTGCACACCAGGCAGGCCCGCGCACCGGGTTCCAGCACGGGCCCGACCACGGTCAGCGCCCCGTCCTCCCGGACCGGCACCAGCCGCACGGGGTGTGCCAGCGCATGCCGGCTGAGCCGCTCCGCCGCCTCCAGGGTCCAGGACCGGAGGTGGACGACAGCGGTTCCGCCGCGCAGGGCCAGGGCCGCCGCCGGATCCAGAACGGTCACCGCGCCGCCACCGGCACCCCCCGGCCCCGCACCGGCACCCGCACCGGCACCTCCCGCGCCGACCGCCGGGCCGCCGCTCGCCCCGGGGCCCACGGCCGGCGTCGAGTCGGCCACCGCCCCCTGCGTGGTCGTCCCGCCCGTCGCCCTCGCGCTCTTCGCCGTCCGGCTCATCGTCCGTCTCCCGTCGTCCCGGCCAGCACCGTGAAGCCGCAGGCGCGCAGCGCCGCCCCGACGCGCGCCGCGCCCGGCCCGGCGGCCGCCGCTCCCGCCGCCGGGTGCGCGCGCTCCGGCCGCCACGGCCGCGGGCGCAGCCCCGTCAGCCGTGCCAGGGCCGCGCACAGCTCCGGCTCGCGTTCCGCGATCCCGGCCAGCCAGCGGTCCGTCCACCCCTCGTCCGCCCAGGCCGCCGGGGTGGTCCCCGCCGCCGCGAGCGCGGCCTCGGCACCGCCGAACGCGGTGTGTGCAGCCCCGGCCGGGCCGTGTTCGGCGGCCATGGCCCGGGTGACCGCCCCGAGCGCGGCCAGCGCAGCCGCGTCGGCGGGCGTGGCCTCCACCGCGCGGGCCGCCACGGCCGCTCCGGCGGGGCCGTGCGCTCCGGGCCGCGGCGCGGACTCCCGTACGACGGCCAGATAGGCCTGCTCCGCCCCCAGCCGCCGGACGGCCATGTGCGCCGGACGCCCCAGGTGCCGAGTCAGCACAGTCCACCAGTGGCGGGCCTGCGGATGCCCCCGCCATTCCTCGTCGGGCAGCCCGGCACCGGCACCGGCACCGGAGCGGTCTTCCGCGGCGAGCGCGGCCCGGCGCAGGGCCCGTCCCAGGGCGTGCGCGGGCCCGGCGCCGACCACCGGAGCCCCCGGCGCCCCGTCGGCCAGCCCGAGTTCGGCCGCGCGGCAGGCCGCGGTGAGGCGGGCCAGGTCCGCCCGGGGCGCCCCCGCCACCAGCGGCCCGGCCGGGGTGCGGCAGGCCGCGAGCGCGGCGGGCAGCTGCGGCAGCCCGCCCGGCAGCGGCGCGTCGAGCACCCCCAGGTACGGATCGCCCAGCGCACCGATACGGCGCAGTGCCCCGGCCAGATCGGCGGCAGGCGGCGCCGACGGGGCCGCCGCGCCGCCCGGGCCGGTGACCCACGGGTGGTAGGAGGCCTGCGGCGGCCGCGCCTCGGCGACGAGGACGGCGGGCGGTCCCGGCAGCAGCCCGGGGTCCTCCTCCCGCTCGGCCGGATCGGGCAGCCCCGCAACGGCGGACAGCAGCCGCTGCGCCGCGGCCCCGGCCAACAGCGCGACCAGCGCCGCCGAGGCCCCCGCCCGGCCCGCCACCGTCGCGGTGCCTGACGCTGCGCCTGCCGGGGCCGGCGCTGTCGGCGGCGTGCCGCCGGCGCGGCGCACTCCTGGGCTCGCGTCCGGGGCTCGGGCGCCCGATGCGTCCGGCCCGTCGGCGGTCGGCCCGGCGGCCCGCCCGGCGGTCGGCGGAACGGGGGCCCCGGCGAGCGACGCGGCGACGGCGGCGGCGTCCGTACGCGCGCGTTCCGGTGCGGTCGGGGGCGTGACGAAGCCGCCGGTCGGGGTCTGGGCCACCGCCACGGCCCACGGGGGCGTGCCGGCGGCCGCCACGGCCCGGTCGGCCGGGAGGGCGGGGTCGCGCCGGGCCTCGGGGCGGGTCCCCGCGCGGGCCAGGGCGCGCAGCAGCGCCGCCGCGAGGGGGCCTTCGGGGTCGGCCGCCGTGACCACGGGGCGGGCGGCGGCCAGGGCCTCGGCCGCGGGGCCGGGCCGAGGGGTGGACGCCGCCAGCCAGGCGGGCGGTTCGGCGGCCTCGGCCGGGAGCTCCATGAGCAGGCCCTGCGCACGGAGCCGGTCGGTCAGCGCGTCCAGGGCGGCCCCGACCCGGGGGTCGGCCGGGTCGAGTTCGAGGCGGCGGCCCGGCCGTTCCCCGGCCCCCTCCCCGCCGTCCCCGTCCCCGGGCCCGTGGCCCAGCCGCTCGGACAGCAGCAGCTCCCACAGGGCCGGCAGGGCGCGGCTGCCCTCCAGCGTCACGCTCCCGTCCCGGCCGCGCAGGTGCAGCCCGGCCCGCAGCGGGGTGACTGCCACCCCGGGCTGGAGCCGCAGGCGCGTCGGACCGGCGGCGGTCACGGCGTGCCCTCCACGGCGGCGACGGCCTCGTCGAGCCGCTCCTGCCACCGGTGCCCGGTGAGCCCCGGCACGCTCCGCACCACCAGGTATGCGGCCATGCAGCGCTCCACGGGCCGGACGTCGCAGAGGGCGAAGAGCCGGTACAGCCCGTTCGTACCGGCCCGGTGGACCACGTAGTCGGGGCGCCTCCACATCGTGCCGTGCGGATCCGAGCGGTGCAGTTGCCGGTGGAAGTCGCTGTACCGGGTGCGCAGGTCCCGGTCCCAGCGTTCGGCGGTGTCCGGGTCGCCCAGTGCCGCCGCCCGCTGCCGGTACTCCTCGGGGTCGCCCCCGAGGTCGGCGCCGGCGGTGAACCGTTCCGCCGCCGTCCGCCACGCCCCGGCGGACCAGTCGGCCCAGGCCCGTTCCCAGCCGGCCGCGCCGCCGCCCGCGATCCGTCCGACCAGCCGGGAGATCCCCTCGCCCGCCGCCGCCCAGCGCCGCTCGAAGGCCGCCCGGAGCCGGCCGTCCGGGTCCTCGTGGAGGAGGAAGTCCTCCACGTGGGAGACGTACGAGTAGTGCGCGCCCACCACACCTCCGGGGTGCGCGGCCGCATGCGCCGCGAGGGCCGCCACCACGAGCTCGACCCGGGCGCCCGAGCTGTCCCCCCGCCCGCCGAGGAAGGCGGCGCCCGCCTCGAGCGCGGGCAGCCCCAGGGTCAGCAGGTCCTCCCGCAGCCGCACCCCGTCCGGGCCGATCAGCGCCTCCAGGGAGCTCCGCTCCACCGGCTCCACCCGTACGGTGTTGTCCGGTACGAGCGGACCGTACGGCGGCGGCACCAGCTCCGCCCGCCCGGCCAGCGCCGCCTGGGCCAGCAGCTCCCGCGCGTCGACCGCGGCCCGCGACGGGCGTACGGCCACATGGGCGCGCAGCGCGGCGGCGGTCCGCTCGGCCGCGGCGGCCACCGCGTCCGGCGCGCCGCGCAGCCGCAGCCTCAGGTGCGGGCCGTACAGCCAGTGGCGCTCGACGTGGACGGCCAGCCCGTCCGCGGCGGCCCGCCGGGCGAGCGGCAGCACGGCCTCGCGCAGCAGCGGCGCCTTGACCGGTTCGTAGTGCCGTACGGCGACGTCGAGGGCTGCGGTGTCCGGGCCGGTGACCGGGGCGTTCAACGGGTGCCTCCTCGGGGGCGGACGACGGGGGCGGCGGAGGCGCCGGGACGCGCCGGGCGGTAGGTCTCGGCGACCAGCTCCACGGCGCGGGCGGGGTGCTCCCGGCCTGCGAACCCGGGCAGGGCCTCCTCCAGCACCACGCCGCGCGGATGGCGGGCCAGCCAGCCGGCGAGGCAGCGCAGGTGCAGGGCGCTGCCCAGGTCGAGGGCCTGCGGCTTCGGCGCGCGCAGGCTGCGTACGAAGTCCTCCACGGCCCGGCCGGCCGGCGGCTCGGGAACCGGGTGCAGGAACAGCTGGTCGGGCAGGCCCAGCAGCGCCCGCCAGCGGGCCGCCGCAGCGGCCGGGACGTCGCCGGGGTCGGCCGCGAGCTCGGCCCGCAGCGCGGCCAGCACCCCCTCGGGCAGGTGCCAGCGCCGCCGGGCGAGCACCAGGTGCCGGTGGCGCAGCCGCGGGGTGCGGACGACCTCGCCGCCGGGGGCGGGCACGGCGCTGCGGGGCAGCAGCGGCCGGAAGTCGACCACGCCGGCGGGGTGGTCGCAGAGGAACGGGGCGAGGCGCTGCGGGAGCATGACCGGGGCGAGGAAGCCGAGGTAGAGCACGTCGAGGAGCTCGCCGGTGGACCGCACCCGCAGCCGGAGCTGGTCGGAGGCCGGCTCGTGGACGAGCTCCACGTCGGACTCCGCGAGGCCGGACCAGTGGCGGTCGGGCCCGAGCTCCTCGCCGGTCAGGAGCGGGTGGAGGTTGGCGTTGAAGCCGCCCACCGGCCGGATCTGGACGGCTCGGGCCCCCTCGCCGAGACCGCGGCGGACCTCGCGGGCCACCTCGGCGGCGGCGACCGGGGGCAGGTCGTCGAGGAAGCGGCTGGTGAAGCGGCCCCAGCCGCCGTAGACGTGGTTCACGCAGAGCAGCCCGGGGCCGTCGCCGCCGGCCGGGCCGTCCGGGACGGCGCGCTGGACGAACCAGGCATAGCCGAGGGGGCGGGCCGCGGTCCAGCCGGGCAGCCGCCCGGCGAGCGCGCGCACCTCGTCGGCGGGCAGGACCACGTCCTCCGCCGGGTCGGCCGCCCCGACGTCCCGGCCCTCCCCGGCCGTCCCGGCCGCCCGGGCGGACCGGTCGGTCGTGGCGGCCCGTACGCTCTGCACCAACTCCTCCCGCAGCCGCGCCAGTCGGGCGAGCTCCTCCGGGAGTCCGGGATCGTCGCCGGGCCGGCCGGCGAGGCGTGCGGCCTCCTCCCACGCGGCGGCGGTGTCGGCGCCGAACTCCCAGGGGGCGGGGCACGTCCCGCCGGGACCGTACCGGGCCACGAAGCGCTCCAGCGCCGCCCGCCGCATCCAGTGCCCCAGGTCGAACAGCTCGGCCAGCGCCGCCGCTTCACCGAGCGCGGCCCGGTCGGCGCCGCTCAGCGGTGCGGCGGACACCGCCGGCCGACGGTCGCCGCGTACGCCTGGATGCGCGGCGCCGGACGCGGGCTCGGTCCTCGGCGGCCCTGCCGCGACGACGTCCTCCGACAGGACGTTCAGCGGCGCCGCTCCGTCCGGGACGGGCCGCCCGGCATCGGCCAGCAGGGCGCGCCAGCGCTCCGCGAGGCCGTCGAGCAGACCGGGCCGCTCCTCGGCGCGGGCGTGCGCGAACAGGGCGGTGTCCGAGGCGAGTCGGTCGATCCGGCCGGCGAGGTCGGCGTCCTCGGGCCATCGGCGCAGCCATCGGGCCAGGGCGCGCAAGGGGGCCGGGTCCTGCGGGGCCACGGGGTCGACGGGCACCAGGAGGCCGCTCTCGGCGAGCCGGGCGACGAACCGGCCGACCGCGGGGTCCGCGGCGGGCCGGCCGAGGACCGCGGCGAGCCGGAAGGCCAGTGCGTCGAGCGGCGCGGGCGTGGCCGCCACCGCGGCCAGGGAGGTCAGGGCGGGGCGGACGGCGAGCTCGATCTCCTCCTCGTGGCTGACGAGGTACCGGCCGCCCGCGAACACCGTGCGGTCCCGGACGTACCGGGCGCGGCCGCCGGCGGTGGGCAGGGCGCTGCTCGTCATCCGGTGGGGAAGTCCGCGGCGGCGGCGGGGTTCGTCGAGCAGCGCGGCGCACAGGGCCGCGACCAGGGCCCGGTTCTCCCGTACGACGGACCGCAGCGGGGGCAGCGCCGGGAGCGGGCCGGCCGCCGGGACCGGGACCGCCGGCGGGGCGGCCGCACCCCCCGGGGGCGCATCCACGGCGGGGTCCGCACCCTGCGCCCACCCCACGGCGGTGAACCAGGAGAGCGGACTGGTCTTCGTACTGGCCCGCAGCGCGTGCCGCAGCACCGAGGGCTCTTCCTTGCGGGCGCGGCGCCCGCCCTCCTCCCGGGCGGCCCGGGTCACCGCGCGCAGCAGATCGGCACTGGTGAGGGCGACGGCCCGGGCGAAGCCGGGGGAGCGGCACAGCTCGGCGAGGGCGGCCCGCTCGGCGGCCAGCGCGGCCGGGGCGGCCTCGGCGAGGTCGGCGAGGAGGGCGGTCCGGCCCGCGCGCAGGTCGAGCCAGTCCCCGAGCCGCGGCACGCGGGCGGGCAGGTCCCCGAGCCGGGCCAGCAGGGCGGGGCGAGGGGTGCGCCCGTTGTGCAGGGCGCGCCGCAGCGGAAGCACCACCTGGCGGTGGAAGTCCTCCGGGTGGCCGGAGCGGGAGGCGAAGAGGTCGTCGCACAGGGCGGGCCGCAATGCGGCCTCCCGGGCGGCGGCCTCGGTGAGGCGGGCGACCAGTGTGCGCACCCGGGCGGCCTCTTCCGGTTGCGCGGGATGCGCCGCCACGGTGGTACGGACCAGCACGTAGGGGGCGGTCCGCGCAGGCGCGACGCGTGGCGGGGCGGCCGGCTCGGCGGGGTGCGGCATGGCGGGGCTCCCGTGGGGCGGTCGGTGGGGCCGGGTGGGGCCGGGGGCGGTCTTCCGGCTCGGCCGGAGTCCCGTGCGGCCGGCCCGGGAAGGCCGGCCGCACGGGGGCGGCCCTGCTCAGGGCGAGCAGGACCTCATACCGGCGGGGGCTCGCGCCGCGGCCCGGGCGACGCGGTCGCGCAGCGCCGTGGCGGCGAACTCACCCGTACGGGGCCGAGACGGCGGAGGGCGTCCGGGGACGCCCGCGCCGGTCAGACGACGGGCGTCTCCACCTGCGGCTGGGCGCAGGAGGAAGAGCCCTGGCAGGAGCAGGAGCCCCAGGAGGCGCCGTTCTCGGGCATCGCGGCGGTGTCGTGCAGCGCCGTGACGGTCAGGTCGCTGAGGTCGAGGTCCAGGTCCAGGTCGAGGCGGCCGGACTCGGGGGCGGTGGATTCGGACATGACGAACTTCCTCTCGTGTGGAAGGGATGCGAAGTGCCGCTGGTGGCGGCGGGGAGTGCTCCCGGGGAGCAGATGGTTCGCGGTTCGTCCGTGCCCGCGTTTCCAGGCGCACGTCCGAAGGCCCCCGGGGGGCATCCGAATGGGCGTTCTGTGGTGCGGTCCGAGTCTCGGCGGCGGAACAGACCAAGGGCAACTGCACGTGTCACCTTGGCCTGTTGTCCTGCCTCGGTTCGTCAGGTGCCGGGCGGGCCGCCCTGCTGCGGCGGCCGCCCGGGCGGACCGAGCCGACCCCGCTGTGGCGCGGGACGGGCAACCCGGACGAAGGGCGGTCTCCGCTCGTGGCGCACGGGCGGGGACGCCGCGGGGGCCGCCCGGAACCAGCGGCTCCGTCGGCCGGCAGAGGGCCGCGGCGGCCGCCGCGGACCTCGGGGAGGCACTCCCGGGCAGACGCCGCCTGCGTCCCGAACCGGTCAACTTCCGCCGACCGGCGATCCCCCGCGTCGCAGCGGCCGCCCCGGCCCACGGCGGCCCCCGTTCCACAGCGGCCCCGGACACGACCGGGCGCCGCTTGCGGCGCTTGCGCGGTCCCACGCCCTAGTCTGCGATCAGGCCGCCCGCTCACGGGGGCGGGGCGGTCACCGCGGCACCGTCCATCACCCGGAGGAAGAGATGCCCAGCCCGCAGCAGCCGTTCGGCACGGTCATCAGCAGCATCGGCGTCAACCTGCGCAAGTACCCCAGCACCGATTCCGCGATCATCGGAACACTGGGCCACGGCGCCGTGATCGGCCTGAAGAGCAAGGTCCATGCCCAGGACATCGAGGGCAACAGCATCTGGTACCTGCTCAGGGACCAACCCGGCTGGGTGGCGGCCCGGCACGTCGACAACACCGGACAGGTCCCGCTGTCCAAGGACGTGGAGCCCGCACCGCCCGCGGGCTGAACGCACCCCGGCGAGCGGGGCCCGCAGATGCGCGCGTGGGGCGACCGGAATCCGGTCGCCCCACACATGTGCTGCCTTTCGGCGGCCGCCTCTCAGCGCGCCGTACCGAAGTCCTGCGTCCAGTAGGAATTCGGCTGGGCGAGCCCGATGCCGATTTCCTTGTAGGAGCAGTCGAGGATGTTCCGCCGGTGGCCGGGGCTGTTCATCCAGCCCTCCATGACCTGTTCCGGAGTGCTGTAGCCGTAGGCGACGTTCTCCCCGTACGAGCTCCACGCGTATCCGGCGGCGCTGATGCGCTGACCGGGGTCGGAGCCGTCGGAACCGGTGTGGGACATGGTGGCGTGGCCGGCCATGTCCACGCTGTGGTCCTGCGCGGCCCGGGTCAGCTGCGGGTTGAGGGTGACCGCGGGGCACCCGACGGCGGCGCGCTCCTTGTTCACGAGCGCGAGGACCTCGGCCACGGCGCCGGAGGCCGGCGCGGAGGTGTTCTGCCCGGGGGAGGCCGGGGCGGGGGAGGCCTTGGGGGCTGCCGGTGCCTGCGGCTCGGGGCTCACGGTCCTCGGCTTCACCGGCGGCCGCTGCGGGGCCCGGGACACCGGCGGGGCCGGCTCGGCGGCCGTTTCGGGGAGGTCGGCGGCGGGGCTGCTGCTCTCCGCCACCGGCACCAGGGGGTCCTCCGAGGCCGGGGCGGCCGGGGGCGCGCCGTGCCACGGGTGCCATTCGCCCTGCCCGGCGTGCGGGGCGCGGGGGGCTTCCTGCGGGTCGAGACAGGCCATGGCCGCACTGGGAATGCCCACGATTCCCAGAGCGCCGACGGCTATGACGATTTTCCTGTAGTTCTTTTTCTTGCGGTGCTTCTGCATGCGTGACCTCACTCGGTGATCGCGAAGCTTCCCGGGCGGAACTGCAAGGCCCCGGAGAGCCGCCATTCTTGGGAATCCGGGAACGGCCTGGCAAGTTTTCGCATCGAATCCGCCGAGAAGATCCGGAACGCGGCTTGAAACAAGTCGGAGATCATGTATGGCTGCGCCGGGAAAGCCCTGCACATGTTTGGCGGTACGTCAGAAGCGCCGTATTCGGCGGAGTTGCCGTCCCGCGGGGAAGCGCGGTGGATTCCGCGGGAGCACGAGAGGGGAATGTCGATTCCAAAACGGACAAATGACGAAATGTCGACGGGGTGTCCTCTTCGGTGAAACCTTCCCGCCCCACCCCGCCCGCGTGACGTATGTCACGACCGGCGAAGCCGTCCGGGCCCGCGCCGCCGCTACTTCGCGGCGGTCCCGCGCAGGACGCCCACCTTGTCGATCCGGTGCTCCGGATTGCCCTGCGCGTCGCTCCAGAAATTGCCCGCGGCGTGGTCCTCGGGCGTGGCGCACGTCGAGATCGTGATCATGGCCTGGGTGGCGGCCGTGCCGGGTGCCCCCGGCACCGCGGCGCGCTGCTCGCTCAGCGAGCGCTCCGACCGGAAGGACGTCGAGCGGGTGGCGACGATCTCGTACGTGTACACCACGCCGCCCGCGGTCACGAGGACCGTGTCGCCTTCCTTCAGCGACGGCAGCGCGTGCAGCGGTCCCCCGGCCGAGGAGCGGTGTGCCGTGATCAGGAAGTTGCCGATCCGGCCGGGGCCGACGCCGCCCCGCTCCCCGTACGGGCTGGCGGCGAGGCCCTGGTCCTGGATGCGGGTGCCGGGCGCGTCGTCGGTCGTGCCCTCGTACGGGACCACGCGCAGCCCGGCGAGGCCTATGGACGGTATGGACAGCACCGAGTCCCGGGGCGGCGCACCGGCCGCCGCCGCGGACGGCCGTGCGGCGGACGGCTGCGCGGCGGGCGGGGCGGAGTCCGCGGGCGAAGCGGCGGCCCGGGAGGCCGCGGGTCCCGTGACGGCCGAGGAGGCGCGGCTCGGGGCGTCCGCGGCAGCGGCGGCCGGGGTCCCGGACGGCGCGGCCCCCTCCCGGGCGGCGGCCTCGGGGGCGCAGCCCGCCAGCAGGACGGTCGCGGCAGCAGCCGCCACGGCCGCCGCGGCGCGGGGCAGGCGGGGCGGGAAGGGCTGGGGCAGGGGCATGGGCGTTCGCGCTTCCGTGTCGGTCCGCCGGGCCCTGCGGCGCAGGGGTGACCCGGTTCGCCCGGACAGGGTGACACGAGGGGCATCCGGTCCATAAGGGGCACCGAGGTGGTGCTCGGCACATGCGTAAAGAGTTCTCCAAGCCCGCCCGCGGATGTGCTGGACCGGCCGACCGCGCATCGCTGTCCTGCAGGAATGCAAAGGCGCATGTCTGCGCGCCAGGTGCAGCCGACATGCCGCCACGGCATGCAGATAGCTCTCGAATCAGGACATCTCGCCCGCTTCTTCCTGAGTGACGGATGTCATTCTGTGTGCTGCGAGATTGCTTGACGTGGACAAGTTTGCACATAGTTGCCGTTGCTACGCCCTGCCGAACAGCGAGTGGAACGGACCCGGCATGACTCTCCCGAGCACTCTTCCCGACTGCCCGACCGCGGCCGGTACGGTGCGGCGCATATGAGGACCCCGCCCGAGCGGCTGCGCGCCGGCCTCGCCGCCGGGGCGGCCGTCGTCACCCTGCTGTGGGCGGCGCAGGTGCACCTCTCCGCCCGGCCCGACGAGCTCATCGGCACGGCCGCGCACCTCACGGGCCTCCTCGCCGGGTACGGGATCCTCGTCATGCTCTTCCTGATGGCGCGCGTACCGGCCGTCGAGCACGGAGTGGGCGCCGACCGCCTCGCCCGCTGGCACGCCTTCGGCGGCCGCTGGGTCCTGCTCCTGTGCGGTGCCCACGGGCTCTTCGCCCTCGTCGTGTACGCCCTGCGCACCGGCACCGACGTGCTGACCGCCACGGCGGCCCTCTTCGGGTACCCGGCCCTCGCGGCCGCGTTCATCGGGGCCGCCCTGCTCGCGGCCGCGGGCCTGTGCTCGGTCCGGGCCGTACGCCGCCGGGTCTCGCACGAAACGTGGCGCGGGGTGCACCTGCTCACCTACCTCGGCGCAGCACTGGGCTTCGCCCACCAGATCGCCGGCCCCGACGTGTGCACCACCGGGTTCACCACCTGGTTCTGGGCCCTCCTCCACACGGCCGTCGGCGTCCTGCTCGCCTGGTACCGCGGCATCGTCCCGGTCCGCCAGGCCCTGCGGCACGGGCTGCGCGTCGCCACCGTCGAACAGGAGGGCCCCGGCGTGGTGTCGGTCACCATCGAGGGGGGCCGGCTGCGAGAACTGCGGGCCGAACCCGGCCAGTTCTTCCGGTGGCGCTTCCTGGCGGGCGGCCTGTGGCACACCGCCCTGCCGTTCTCGCTCTCCGCGCCCGCCCGCGACGACCGCCTGCGCATCACCGTGAAGGCGCTCGGCGGCCATACCCGCCGGATCCGCGGGCTGCGCCCCGGGACCAGGGTCCTCGCGACCGGCCCGTTCGGCGCACTCACCCAGCGGCGGCGCACCCGCCCCAAGGTGCTGCTGATCGCCGGCGGCATCGGGATCACCCCGATGCGCGCGCTGTTCGAGTCCCTGCCGGCCGCCCCGGGCGACCTCACGCTGCTCTACCGCGCCGGCGAGGCCGACCAACTCGTGCTGCGCGACGAGCTGGAGTCCATCGCGGCGGACCGCCGGGCCGCACTGCACTACCTGGTGGGGCGTTCGGACGCCGCGTACGACCCGCTCGCACCCCAGGCCCTGCGCCGGCTCGTCCCCGACCTGTCCGACCACGACGTGTACCTCTGCGGGCCGCCGGGCATGGCCGAGGCGACGACCGCGTCGCTCATCAGGGCGGGCGTCCCCGCTGCCCGCATCCACACCGAGTGCTTCACCTACTGAGGACCCCTGCCCCACGATGAACCGGTACCGCACACCCCCCGAGCCCGCCCCCCTCGGCGGCGCCGCCGCACCGCTTCCGGCCGACCGGCGCCCGCAGCCCGGCCGGGCGAAGGCCCGGCACCGCAAGGCGCCGCGCTCCCGCCTGCTCGCTGCCGGCCTCACCCTGGTGAGCATGGCGTCCGCCACCGCCATCACCCTGACCGTCGACCCGGCCGCCCCGGCGCCCGACGCACCGCAGCACCGACCGGGCGTGCAGTCCGCCCGCTGAGCACCCGCTGAGGCCGCCCCGCCCGGGGGCAGGGCGGCCCGGCGGGGTCATCGGCTGTCGGCGCTGGGTACGGTCAGCGGATCCCGCGGGGCCTTCGCCTTCTCCGCCTCCATCCGCTCGCCGAGCTCGGTCAGCCGGTTGCGCCCCATGGCCTTGCGCACGTCGGGGAACCAGTCCTTCTCCTCCTCCTCGACGTGGTGGCGGACGTTTTCCATGAGCACGCTCATCTTCGCCTTGAAGCGCTCGTCGGCCGGGTCCATGTCCTTCAGCTCGGACAGCATCCACACCACCGCGTGGTGCTCCTCCACGCTTTCCAGCACGTGGTCGGTCGTGTCCGGTGCGGCCTCCCGGGCGGCCGGGTAGAAGATCTGCTCCTCGATCCACGCATGGACCGTCAGCTCCTCGATCACCGAGTCCGCGATCTCGCGGCGCTCGGCCACGTCCTCGTCCCCGGTCTTCTCGAAGCGCTTGAACAGCTTCTCGACGGTCTTGTGGTCCTCACGCAACAGCACGATCGCATCCATCGGAGCGCTTCCCTTCGGTCCTTCACGCCACAGGAAAACGGGGCACCCGAGCGGCCGGAACGGAGTCGGCCGGGGCGCGGCGCCCGCGCTCGCACCCGGGGATCTGCCCCACATCCGGCCGCCTGCACCTGCCGCGGACCGGACCGTACCCGTATACCCGGATCCGCACCTGTATGCGACGCGACACGGCCCATGTTTGACCCGGCGGGAACGGGAAAGACGCCGAGCGCATCCGAAAGGCCATGCCCGCACCGTGCGTGGAGCACGGGCGGCCCCCGGCGCCGACCGGTCCTTGCCCCGACCCCGGCCGGCGCCCGTCCCCTTCCGCAGGGGACGCCGCATCGGACCTGACGGCCCGGCAGGGTCCGTCGGGTCCGTTGCCGTACCTGCCCCTCCGCGCCGGGTGCCGTCCGCCCCGGCGCAGGGCGCCCGCCGCATGAGCGGGCCGATCGGGGGCAGACGCAGCTTCCCGCGGGCGCGCCCCGCGCGCCGCGCGGCAGGTCGGGGAGCGGAACCGATCAGAGGAGTGGATCACGATGCCGGCCACCGCGAGCAGCCACCGGGGCGGGACCGTTCACCGCTCGGACGAGAATCCGGCGACCCCCTGGCACGATTTCGGCTCGGTCATGGAGCAGATGCTCGACCTGCTGGATGCGTGCCACTCGCCCGGACAGCGGTCCGAGGCGGAGGAGGACGAGGCGTACGCGCGCGACCTGTGAGTCCGCGCACCGGGCGGCGCCGGGCAGGCGCGGAGCCGGTGAACACCCCCCGAAAGGAGGCAACCGCCATGAGCGGGACCGAAGCCCAAGGAGACGGCGTCTACCAGCCGCAGGTGGAGGCCGAGCCCGGCGAATCGCAGCCGGACATGGAGAACGCCCTCGGCGAACCGGACCTGGACGACACCCTGGACACGGGCTACTCGCCGCCCGACCGCCCGCTCGCGGCCACCCGGCACGGCACCACCGCCGGAGAGCAGCGTGCCGGCGAGACCCTCGACCAGCGACTGGCCCAGGAGGAGCCCGAACCGGAACCGGGTGCCGAGGCGGAAGCAGGCCGCGGTTCGGAGACGGAGCCGGGGGAGGACTTCGACGCGAACGGCGCTGCCGCGCCGGCGGCCGCGGAGCAGTCCGGCGACGAGGAGAGCGAGGACCTCACGGGCGACCCGGCCGGGGACGCCTCCACGGCCGGCCGGGAGCGCGCCGGGCGGATGGCGGCGGCCGAGGAGACGGCGCCGGTCCGGCACATCTCCGTACTGGGCCGGGACACCGGGATCGACGGCGGGGCGGCGTCCGCCGAGGAGGCCGCCGTCCACGTCGTCGAGGAGGAACCTCCGCAGTGAGGCGGAGCCGGCGAGCCGGCGAGCCGCAGCTGCGAGGCGGAGCGGCACCGGCCGCGAGCGGCCCCGCCCCCCCCGGCCGGGGCCGGCCGGGGTCGGCCGGCCCGCGCGGGGTGGCCGTCCCCGGTCGGGAGGCCAGGGGGCCGGAGGTCACGGCAGGGGAGTGCCGCCCGTGGCGTTCAGGATCTCGGCGGTGATGTAGCTCGCCCGCTCCGACGCCAGGAACACGTACGCCGGAGCCATCTCGGCGGGCTGCGCCGGCCGCCCGAGCGGGCTCTGCTTCCCGAACTCCTGCGGGTCCGGCATGGTCGCGGGGATCAGCGGCGTCCACACCGGTCCCGGCGCGACCGCGTTCACCCGGATCCCGTCCTCGGCCAGCATCTGCGCCAGCCCCTGGGTGAAGGTGACGATGGCGCCCTTGGTCATGGCGTAGTCCAGCAGGGCCGGGCTCGGCTTGTAGGCCTGCACGGACGCCGTGTTGATGATGCTGGCCCCGGCGGACATGTACGGCAGGGCCTTCTTGCACAGCCAGAACATGGCGTACAGGTTGGTGCGCACGACCCGGTCGAACTGCTCCGTGCTGATGTGGGAGATCCCGTCCGGCTGGGCCATCTGGTGCGCCGCGTTGTTGACCAGGACGTCGATCCGCCCGAACTCCGAGACCGCGTGCCCGATCACGGAGTCGCACTGCTCCTCCTCCCGCAGGTCGCAGGGGACCGCCACCGCCCTGCGGCCGCAGTCCTCCACCAGGCGCATGGTCCGGTCGGCGTCCTCGGCCTCCTCCGGGAGGTACGTGAACAGGACGTCGGCGCCTTCGCGCGCGAACGCGAGCGCCACCGCCCGCCCGATCCCGGAATCCCCGCCCGTCACCACTGTCTTGCGGTCCAGGAGCAGACCGCTGCCGCGGTAGGAGTCCTCGCCGTGGTCGGGGGCCGGCTCCATGGGCCGGGTCAGACCGGGCGGCTCCTGTTCCTGCTCCGGGAAGTCGGGCCGGGGGTACAGGGTGGTCGGGTCCGGTGCGGCACCGTCCCGGTTCGTCGGTGTGCTGTTCACGGGTGCTCCTCCTTCGCGTGGACCGCTTGCGGACGCAGCCACGTGACCGCGCCTACCCCTGCCCGGCCTCGGGACACGTCACCGGCGGCCGGACGGGTGGCCGGGCGGGTGGCCGGGCGGGTGGCCGGCGACCGGACGGGTTGAGCCGGAGCCGGCGGGGCAGGCGCAGCCCCGAGGGGGACCCACGAGAGGAGGAACGGCCCATGTCCAGCACCCCGAAGTCACACGTACCGCACGGTGAGGGGCCGAGTCGGCACGAGGGGACCGAGCAGCACGGCTGGTCGCCCGACGTCGACTCCACCCACAAGCAGGACAACCCCAGCGCACGGCGCTCGTTCGACTCCCCCGAAAAGCACGCGCCGGGCTCGGCCAAGGCCCGCAAGGGCAAGTCGTCCCGGGGGCCGGCCGACGAGGGAACCCCGCTGGAGAGCATCAACCCCAGCGGCGAGGAGCACGCCCGCGGCGGCCAGAAGGGCCACCACGACATGGGGACCCGCGGCCGGTCCGGTCGGCCCAGCGGAGGCAAGGACGACTCGGCGTTCACGGGCATCGACCCCGAGGGCGGATCCAAGAAGATGCGACGCGGCTGACCCCCGGCGGCGGGCGACGGGCCGACAGCGCGCCCGCGCGCGGCGGGGTGCCAGGCTGCGGCGGCCGAGCCCCGCCGTCCGGGTGATCCCGGGCGGGTTCGTTTTCCGGCTCGCCCGGGCGTCCTGCCGGCAGCGTCCGCAGCGCGCGGGCCGCGGAGCGAAACCGCCGACGGGCGCGGCCCCGCGTGCGGGGCCCGGCGGCGCGGCGCCGTGCGCGGTACACCTGGACCGACCCCGTGCAAGGAACAAGGAGGAACGTTCGTGCTGCAACGTAGCGCCCGCAAGAACCGCACCGAGGTGACCTTCGTCCTGCCCGCCGACGAGCCCGCGGGCGAGGTCAGCGTCGTCGGCGACTTCAACGACTGGACGCCGGGCGCCCACTCGCTCACCCCGCGCCCCGACGGGACCCGTGCCGTCACCGTACGGCTGGAACCGCAGCGGGTGCACCAGTTCCGCTACCTCGCCGCCGGCGACTACTGGTTCAACGAGGACGAGGCGGACGGCCGGGAGGGCCCGAACAGCCGGCTGACGACCTGAAGCGGTGCCCCGCGCCCGCCATGACCGTGGCCGAAGCGGGTAGACGCCCGACCGGACCGGCAGGGAGCCGGTCCCGACCAGGAAGGTGAACACCATGCCCCGAGGGTCCTCCCCGAAGCGGGAACGACAGTACGAGCACATCAAGGACTCCGCGCAGGACCGCGGCGAGTCCGAGAAGCGGGCGAAGGAGATCGCCGCCCGCACGGTGAACAAGGAGCGCGCCCGCTCCGGCGAGTCCAAGACGGCGAGCCGGTCCTCCACCCAGGACACGTCCTCCTCCAAGCGCGGCGGCCAGCGGTCACACAGCGGCTCCGGGGAACCGACGAAGGAGCAGCTGTACAACGAGGCGAAGCAGCGGAACATCAAGGGCCGCTCCCAGATGGACAAGGCCGAGCTCAAGGAGGCCCTGGGCCGCTGACCGGACCGGCCCCCCTGCCCCCGGCCACCGGACGGGGGCGCTCCCATGGGCGCTCGGCCGAACCGCGAACGCGTGACCGCGGCCCTGCGCCGTGGCCGTGAGCCGTGAACCGTGACCGGGGAACCGTGACGTGAACCGAACCGTGACGTGAACTGACGTGGTGACCAGACTGCGCACCAGCGACCCGCACCGGCCCGGCCTGCGGAGGGTCCGGCACGGCCGGGGCTTCCGCTACCTCGACGCCGACGGCCGTCCGGTGAGCGCGCAGGAGCGCGAGCGGATCCTGCGCCTGGCCATTCCGCCGGCCTGGAAGGACGTGTGGATCTGCCCGTGGCCCAACGGGCACATCCAGGCCCTCGGCACGGACGCGGCGGGGCGCCGCCAGTACCTCTACCACGAGCGCTTCCGGGAGCAGCGCGAGGAGGCCAAGCACGAGCACGTGCGCCGCGTGGCCCGCAGCCTGCCCCGCCTGCGCAAGGCCGTCGACGAGGACCTGGCCGGCCGAGGACTCGGCCGGGACCGGGTCCTCGCCTGCGCCGCACGCCTGCTCGACCTGGGGTTCTTCCGGATTGGCGGCGAGCGCTACGCGCGCGAACACGACAGCTACGGCCTGACGACCCTGCTGCGCGAGCACGCCCGGTGCCGGCGGGGCGAGGTCTGCCTGGACTTCCCCGCCAAGTCGGGCCGCCGCCAGCACCGGGCCCTCGTCGACGACGCGGCCCTCGCCGTGGTCCGGGCCCTGCTGCGCCGGCGGGAGCCCGGACCACGGCTCTTCGCCTACCGGGAGGGCGGCGCCTGGCACGGGGTACGGGCCGAGGACCTCAACGCCTACCTGCGGGAACGCTCCGGGCAGGACATCACCGCCAAGGACTTCCGCACCTGGCACGCCACCGTCCTGGCCGCCGTCGCGCTGGCCGTCTCCGCCCGCACCGCCCACGCCGGCCCGTCCGCCCGCAAACGGGCCGCCGCCCGGGCGGTGCGCGAGGTGAGCGACTACCTGGGCAACACCCCCGCCGTCTGCCGCGCCTCGTACATCGACCCGCTCGTCTTCGAGCGCTACGAGGAGGGCGTCACCATCGCGGCCGCCCTCGGCCACCTCGGCGAGGACACCGACCTCGGCACCCCGGCCACCCGGGGCGAGGCCGAACGGGCCGTCCTGCGGCTGCTCCGCGACTGACCAGCGCTCCGACTGACTGCCCCGCCCGCGCCCCCGGCGTGGCCGGTCAGGGCCAGGACGGCTCCCTGCGGGGGACCACCACGACTTCCGGCACCGCGCTCCCGCCCGGCACCGTGAGGGCGTACATCACCGTGTCGGCGACGACGTCGGGGCTCTGGAGCATCGAGACGTCCGTGTCGGGGAACCGCTCCATGATGAAGGCGGTCTCCATGCCGCCCGCGATCACCCCGGTGATCCCGATGCCCAGGCAGTCCCGCTGCGCCTCCTTGAACAGGGTGTGCGTGAACGCCCGCAGCCCCGACTTGCTCGCCGAGTACGGGCCGGCCTCGGTCCAGGTGCGGTTGGCGGCGGTGGAGAGGATGTTCACGATGTGGCCGCCGCCCCGGGCCACCATGCGGCGGTAGGACTCCAGGCACAGGTACATCGGGCCCAGCAGGTTGGTCGTCACCACCCGGGTCACCTCGTCGGCCGTCAGGTGCTCCGCGGACTTCGACACGTCCACCGCGGCGCAGTTCACCAGCACGTCGAGCGCTTCCGAGCCCTCGTCCAGGTCACGGAAGACCTCCGCGATCCGCGCGGGCTCGCGGACGTCCAGCCCCACGTAGCGGGCCCGCCCGCCGCGCGCCGTGACGTCCCCGCACAGCTCCTCCGCGAGGTCGCGCCGTACGTCGGCCACGAGCACCGAGGCTCCGGCCGCCGCGAGCCGGCGGCAGATCGCGGCGCCCAGGCCCCGCGCCCCACCGGTCACCAGGGCCTGCTTGCCGCGCAAGTGGGGTGCCGAGCTCTTCATCGCGGTCACACGCCTTTCGTCGCTCCACGGGACGCCGGACGGGCGCGGGCGCGCCCCGGCCGTGGCCGTCCCCGGCCCCTCCACTCTTGCCTGCCCCCGTCCCGCGGGCACTCCGGGTTAGGCCACTTGCGCCGCCCTCCGGCGCAGCGGTGCGCGGGGCGGGTGTGAGCAAGCCCACCAGAAGTCCAACCCCCCTGCCCGGCCGCGGGGTTGGGAGTCGGCCCGGGGGAAGGGTGAGCGCGGTCACGTACGCCTCGCGCACCGGGTCTGCCAGCATGGTCGGACGGGACGATCCCGCCGCACCCGCCCGGTCCCACCGGGGCGGGTGCCCGCAGTGCTGCGCCGGATCCGCCCGTCCCCGACTGCCCCGCCCTCCCCCCGCTCCCCGGTACCCCTGTGTCCTTCACCGCTTCCGGCGCGCCCTCCGCCGCGCCCTCCGCCATGCCGTCCGCCGCGTCCTCGGCCGCTCCCGCTCCCGCTCCCGCGCCGGCGCCTGCGCCCGCTCCCGGCCCGCGCCCCGACCGCTCGCCGTGGCGTTCCCTGCGCCACCGCGGCATGCGGTGGTGGGCCGGCGCCAACTTCGTCTCGAACGTGGGCACCTGGACCCAGCTGACGGTGCAGAACCTGCTGGTCCTGCAGCTCACCGGCTCCGCCGCCGTCACCGGCCTGTCCGTGTCCCTCCAGGCGGCCCCCGGACTGCTGCTCGGGCTCGCCGGAGGAGCGGTCGTCGACCGCTGGTCCCACAAGGTGACCGCCGCCGTCTGCCAGGCCCTGCTGGGCGCGGTGGCCCTCGTCACCTGCGTCCTCGTCGCGCTCGACCGGCTGGACCTGCCGGTGCTCATGGGACTCGCCCTGGTCACCGGCGTGATCGCCACCGTCGACGGACCGGCCTGCTCGCTGCTCGGCAACGGCCTGGTCCCGCCGCAGGACGTCCCGTCGGCCATCGGGGTCGGCTCCCTCGTGCACAGCGCGGGCCGCCTCGTCGGCGCGGCCCTGGCCGGCGTGACCGTCGCCGCGTTCGGCACGGCCGCCGCGTACGCCGTCAACGGGCTCTCGTTCCTCGCCGTCGCCTGCGTGATCCCCTTCCTGCGGCCCGCCCCGGGCGCCGAGCCGGCCGCCCCGCAGCCGCCCGCCCGGAAGGGCCGCGCCGCCGAGTCCGCCGCGGCGCCGGAGCCGGCCGGCGGCATGCGCGCGGGCCTGGCCCACTTCATGGGCCGGCCCCGGCTGGTCGCCCTCGCGGTCCTGAACGGCGTCAGCGCCCTCTTCGGCCGGAACTACTCCCTCACCCTCGTCGTGCTGGTCACGGGGCCGCTCGCCGGCGACGCCGCCTCCTTCTCGGGGGTGTCGACGATGCTGGCCGCCGGCGGGATCGTCGGCGCCGTCCTCGGGGCCCGGCTGCGGCGTCCCCGCGTGCGCCTCGTCGCCGCGCTCACCGTGGCCGGAGCGCTGCTCCAGGTCCTGGCGGGCCTGACGCCCTCGCTGGCACTCCTGCTCGTCCTCGTGCTGCCGATGGCCGTCGCCGAGTCCGTGGGCGACACCGCCCAGTCGACCCTGCTGCAGACCGATCCCCCGGCCCGACTGCGCGGCCGGGTGCTCGGCGCCTGGTCCACCGTGCGCACCGGCTGGGGTCTCGCCGCCCCGCCGACGCTGGGCCTGCTGATGGAGCTGCTCGGGGTGCGGGCGGCCCTCGTCGTCGGCGGCCTCGTGATCGCCCTCGCGGTCGGCGCCGGAGCCCTCACCCACCGCCGCCGCACCCTGCGGCCCACGCCGCTGGGCAGCCCGGTCGGCCCGGCGGTGACCCCGGAACTGGTCCCGGCCGCCTGACCGCCCCGGCCCCGGGGACCCGCAGCGGGGGTGTCCGTCGGCGCCGCCCACCGGCTCGGGGAGTGCCGTCCCGCAGCCCGTCGGCGCACGTACCGCGCCCGCGCGTGGTCGGACGCATCTGCCCACGCCTCCGTCGGCCGGGGGCCTGGTCAGTGCCGGGCCGCCGGTTGCGGCACGGGCCGGGCGCCGCGAACCGCGCGTGCAGCGGCCGGCGCGGGTGGGGCGGCGCGGGGGCCGCTGCTGCCGGCTGTCGCCTCGGGGCTGCGGCAGTCTGGGGTGCGCGGTCGGAGTCGGCCGCAGGGGGTTGCCCGTGCCGTTGCCGTCGCCTCCCGAAGGGACGCGCGGCAGCCGGGAGGGCGGGAGCCGCCCCTGGCATCGGGCGGAGCACAGCCGGTCCCGCCGCCGGCGGCGGAACCGGCGCGCGCAGAGGCTGCCGCCGCTGTCGGCGCGGTGGTGCCGTACGGTCGTCGGCGCCTGGGGGGACTGACGCGCTCCAGCCGGACGCCGGGCGACCGTTCGTGGTTGCGGGCGGGGGCGAAAGGCCGATCACGGCATGGGGCCGGCGTCGGCGGGGCCGTACCGTCCGCCTCGGCGACGGCCGGCCGGACGCGGGAGCCGGGGCTTCCGTCCACGTCGGGGGCGGTACGGGCGCGGTGGCCGGCGGCGGGGAGCCGCCCGGGGCATCGCGCGGACGCAGGAGCGCGCGGCGCCGGGGGAGGCGGCAGCTCAGTGGCGGACCTTCGGTTCGGGAAGTGACCGTACGGCCGCCAGCACCTCGGGGACCGAGACGCGCAGGAGCCGGGCGTCGGGCACCCGCCCGTGGGCGTCCCCCGGGCGCAGGGGGTCGTCGGACGGGGCCGGATGCCACAGCACGCGGTGCGGACCGTTGCGCGGGGGCCCCCACAGCCGGGGTGCCACCGGTCCGAACAGCACGACGGACGGCGTCCCCAGCGCCGAGGCCAGGTGGGCGACGCCGCTGTCCCCGGCCACCACGCACCGGGCGTGCGCCACGACGGCGGCCAGGCGGCCGAAGGACAGGTCCTGCGCGCCTCCCGTCACCGCACCGGGACCCAGCCCGGCGTACTCGGCCACCCGGCGCGCCAGCGGTCCCTCGCCCCGCCCGGCGACGACCACCACCCGGTGGCCGTCCGCGGCCAGGGCCCGGCCCACCGCGGCGAAGCGTTCCGCCGGCCAGCGGCGGGCCGCGGCGTCCGCCCCGGGGTGCAGCACCACCGCACCGGGCACCGGCGACGCCTCCGCGGGCGGGGGCAGGGACAGGTCGCCGGGGTCGGCGTGGAGCCCGTACCAGCGCAGCATCCGGCACCACCGCTCGCGCTCGTGCTCGTCGGCGCGCCAGCGCGGCCCGGGCGCGCCGGCCGGGGCGAACACGAACATGCGGCGCGGGCGCAGCCCCGCCAGCAGCAGCCGCGACGGCGGCCCGCAGCCGTGCAGGTCCACGGCGAGGTCGGGCGGCGGCCCCGTCCAGGGCAGGCCGGCGGGGACGTCGCGGCCCGCGGCGTGCGTCGGCAGCAGCCGGTCCACGGCGCCGATGGCCCGGACCGCATCCGCGAGCCGTTCGGGCGCGGCGAGCACCAGCTCGTGCCCGGGCAGGGCGGCGCGAAGGGCCCGCAGGGCCGGTACGGCCGTCAGCAGGTCCCCGAGCCCGAGGGCGCGGAGCACGGCCACGGTGGGCCGGCCCCCGCCCCGGCGACCCCGCCCGCGCCCCGCCGGGCCCGCCGCCCCGGGCCCCGCGGCCGGGGGACGGGACGGCCCGGCGCGGTCGGGGCGGGGGTGCGGCCGTGGTGGGGTGGTGGGGTGCTCCGGCGGGGCGGGGGTCATGGGACGCGGGCCCCGGGCTCGGAACCGGTGGGGCCGGGGGAAGAGGCGCGAGCCGCCCGGCGGGCGAGGACCGTGGTGGAACGCCCGTCGAGGTACGGCAGGACGACGGCCTGCCCGCCCCACGCCCGGACCTGGGCCGCCTCGGGCAGGTCGTCGACCGCGTAGTCGCCGCCCTTGACCCAGATGTCGGGCCGCAGCAGCTCCAGCACGTCCGCCGGGGTGTCCTCCTCGAAGGAGATCACCGCGTCCACGCAGCCGAGCGCCTGCAGCACCCGCGTACGGTCGGCCAGCGGGTTGAGCGGGCGGCCCGGCCCCTTCAGCCGGGTCACCGACGCGTCGGAGTTCAGGCACACCACGAGGCAGTCGCCGATGCGCCGGGCGCTCTCCAGCAGGCCCACGTGCCCGGCGTGCAGCAGGTCGAAGCAGCCTCCGGTCGCCACGACCGTGCCGCCGCGCGCCCGGACCTCGCGGACCAGCGTCAGCGCGTCGCCGCGGTCGGGGAGCGCGGGCGCCGGGCCCGGGCGCCGCCACAGCGACAGCCCCGAGGCACCGCCGGCCGCGACGAACGCGGCCGCCTCCGTCACGGCGTGCCACACCGCTTCCTCCGGCAGGGCGCCGTCCGCGAGGGCGGCGGCGGTGTGCGCGGCGAAGCAGTCGCCGGCCCCGCAGGTGTCCCCGTACGCCCGGAAGGGGGCCGGTACCAGCAGCGGTGCGTCGGCGTGCGGCCGGGTCAGCAGGGCTCCGCGCTCGCCCAGGGTGACCGCCACCGAGGCGGCCTGCCACCGGCCGGCCAGCAGGGCGCCGCGCCGGGCGTACGCCCCGAGGGAGCCGCCGTTGCCCTCCTCGGGGCACAGCGCCCGGGCCTCCGCGGCGTTGGGCGTGACCAGGCGGGCACCGGGAACCGGCGGCCCGCCGCGCGGATGGGGGTCCCAGACCAGCGGAACCCGCCGCGCGGCCTGTTCCAGCAGGGGACGCAGCGCCTCGGCGGTGCCCCGGCCGTAGTCGGCGACGAGGACGGTGTGCGCGGCCGCGAGCAGCTGCGCGGACTCCTCGGTGGGCGCCCCGGCCCGCCCGCCGCCGCGGTCGATGCGCACCAGGGGCCGTCCGGAGGCCAGGACCCGCGTTTTGACCGGCAGCGTGCCGGTCATCGGGAGTTCCACCAGCCGGACCCGGCCGCGCAGTGCCTCGCGGACCCGGCGGCTCGCGGCGTCCCGGCCGAGCGCGGTCACGAGGACCACCTCGCGCCCGGCGCGCCCGGCCGCCGCGGCCAGGGCGGCGGCGAGCCCGGCGCCGCCGGGCCGGGAGCGGTCCGCGGTGACGTCGACGACGGGGGCCGGCGCGTCCGGCGCGAGCCGGTCGGACACCCCCTCGATGTCCCGGTCGAGGAGGACGTCGCCCACGACGACCAGGGGTGCGGATGCGGTCACGGCGTCCTCCCGTGCACGGCGGGAACGGGACCGTCGGCCGAGGCACCCGCGCCATGGGAGGCAGCGGCCGGCGCGGACTGCCGGTCGAGGACCTCGTCGAACGCCTCGCACAGCAGGTGCACGGCCACCAGGTGCGCCTCCTGCACCGTGGCCGTGGACGCGGCGTCGATGCACAGCGCCTCGTCGGCGGCCTGGGCCAGCGGGTTCGGCGCGGGACCGGTCAGGGCCCACACCCGCAGCCCCTGGTCCCGGGCCGTGGCCGCGGCCGACAGCAGGTTGCCGCTGCGCCCGGAGGTCGACAGGAGCAGCACCACGTCGCCCGGCCGCCCGTGCGCCGCCACCTGGCGGGCGAAGACGTGGTCGTAGCCGTAGTCGTTGCCGATGGCGGTGATGCTGGACGTCTCGGCGTGCAGCGCGATGGCGGAGAAGGGGGGCCGCTCCCGCCGGTAGCGGCCGACCAGCTCGGCGGTCAGGTGCTGGGCCTGGGCCGCACTGCCGCCGTTGCCGGCGGCCAGGAGCCGGCCTCCCGCGGGCAGGGACCGCGCCAGTTCACCGCCCCACCGTTCGAGCAGGTCCGCGCTGTCGCGGCACATCCGCTCCAGGGCCGAGTGCAGGGAGGAGCAGTGGGCCCGCACGCCCGGCCCGGGAGGGGAGCCGCGGGGCGCGGTGCCGGGGCCCTGGGGACCGGTGGGCCCGGAACCGGGACGCTCGACGGACGTGTAGGGGGAGGGGTACGGGTTCATGGTGTCGGCCGGCCCGCGCGGACGCGGACGGCCCCACCTCCTTCGGGGAAGCGGTCGCGGGACGGGGTCAGGCGGGCGCGGGGCGCCGTACGCGGTCGGCGGACGCGGCGGGGCGCCGGCGGCCGGCGATCACCGACCGGTACGACCGCTCGGTGGCGGCCGCGACGCGGTCCCAGCCGTAGCGGCCGAGGGCGCGGCGCCGGGCGGCCGCCCCGTACGAAGCCCTCAGCGCGGGGTCGGCCAGCAGGACGGACACGGCGCGGGCCAGGGCCTCGGGGTCGCCGGGCGGCACCAGCAGCCCGGTCTCCCCGTGGACGACGGTGTCCAGCTGTCCGCCGACGGCGCTGGCCACCACCGGCCGGCCGCAGGCCATGGCCTCCAGCGGGACGATGCCGAACGGCTCGTAGTCCGCGGGGCACAGCACCACGTCGGCGCTGCGCAGCACGGCCGGCACGTCCTCGCCGCACAGCCCGCCGAGGAAGCGGACCCGGTCGGCCACCCCCGCCCGGCGGGCCGCCTCGCGCAGGCGCAGCGCCTCGGGGTCCTGGTCCAGGCGCCCCGCCGGCGGCCCGCCGGCGATGACGAGTTCGGCGTCCGGCAGCCGGGTCAGCGCGGCGATGGACACCGCGGCGCCCTTGCGGGGGACCAGCCGGCCCAGTTGGAGCAGCCGGTACGGATGGCGGCCCTCCCGCGGCGCAGCGGGGCCGTCGGGCCGGAACCGCAGCGGGTCCACGCCGCAGGGCACCACGTCGGCCCGGCCCGCGGGAATGCCCATCCGGACCAGCTCGCCGACCTCGTCGCGGCAGGTGGCCAGCACCCGGTCGCAGCGCAGCCCGACGTCGCGCTCGCAGGGGATCCGCCGGGGCGGGCTGGTGTCCGCGGCGCCCTGGTGGCGCCTCTTGACGATGCCGAGGGCGTGGTAGGTGTGCAGCAGCGGGATCTCGAGCTCCCCGGCCGCGGCCAGGCAGGCCAGGCCGGACATCCAGAAGTGCGAGTGCGCCACGTCCGGTGGTCGCGCACGCCATTCGGCCAGCAGGCACGCGCCGAACGCGGCCATGTGCGGCAGCAGGTCGTCCTTGGGCAGCGGCTCCGGCGGCCCGGCCGGCACGTGGCGCACCCGTACGCCCGGGCGGAGCTCCGTCGTCCCGGGCAGCTCGCGCGCATCGCGCCGGGTGTACACCGTCACCCGGTGCCCGCGGTCCGCCAGCGCCCCGGCCAGGCAGGCGACGTGGACGTTCTGGCCGCCCGCGTCGACGGTGCCGAGCGCGGCCAGCGGGCTGGCGTGCTCGGAGACCAGGGCGACCGACAGCGGCCGGGGGCGGGACGAGTGGGCGGTTGGCGTCATGACCGTACCTCCGTCAGCAGGAGCTCCCAGTCGGACAGGAAGCGTTTGAGGCCGTACCGGTCGAGCGCGGCCCGTCGTGCCCGGGAGCCGTCCTCGGCGGCGGCCTCCGGTTCGTTCAGGTAGTGACGGGCCGCCCGGGCGAGCTCCTCGGGCCGGGTGGACAGGGTTCCGGCGCCGGCCGGGACGGCTTCCACCGCCTCCGTGGTGGCCAGCGCCACCACCGGCATGCCGAGGTGCATGGCCTCCAGCAGCGACAGCCCGAGGGAGGTCCAGCGCACCGGGTGCAGGTACAGGCGGCGGTCGGCCATCGCCGGGTGCAGCTCGGCCTGCGGCAGGTCCTGCCCGCGGCAGCGGTCCTCGGCCAGGCCCAGGTGCCCGGCGAGGCCCTCGGTCCGCATCCCGAAGACGTCCAGGGGGGCCGCCTCGGCGAGGGCCGGCAGCAGATCGGTGCCGGTGTACCGGCCGCGCCGCACCGGGTCGTTGACCACCACCGCGGCCCGGGGCAGCCGGCCGGTGTACCGGTGGCCCGGATCGACGATGCCGTGCTCGATGACCCGCGTGCGGGTGCTCCCGCCGTCCCAGAACAGCCGGTTGAAGTGGGTGACGTGGACGAGGACGACGTCGTCGCGGTCGGCGGCCGGGTGCCGGGTGCGGGGCACCGCGCCGTCGGGCGCGTTGTGCTCCAGGTAGACGGCGGGCAGGTCGCGACCGGGCCGGCGGCCGCCGAGCCACTGCTCGGCGAGCAGCCACTCGTGGGGCCGCTGGAGCACCACCACGTCGACGGGGGTTTCGGCCAGCTGTTGGGGTGTCACCTCCACCACGGATCCGGGCCAGTCGAAGGTACGGGCGCGGCCGAGGCCGTCCGGTCCGCGGTCCGCGGTCACGGGCACCAGGTAGGTGTGCGGGCCCTGCACGAAGGCGGTGGTCCACGATCCGTGCACGTGCCACAGCAGGATGTTCACGGTGCTGCTCCTCGGTCGTGGGCGTCGGCCCGGTCGGGGGCCGCGGCGGGCACGGCGGCGCCCGCCCGGCCGTCGGCGCCGGCGAGGAGCGCGGACACGGCCGCGAGGACCTCCTCGTCGCGCACCGAGTCCAGGCAGGGGTGCCCCGGCACCGGACACGTCCGGGCCCGGGTGGCGGCGCAGGCGGCGCGCTGGTCGCCGAGCAGGACGTGCGCGACGCCGTACGGGCGCCAGCGCTCGACCGGGACCACCGGGGCGAACAGGCAGGCCACGGGGGTGCCGACGGCGGAGGCCAGGTGCGCGGGACCGGTGTTGCCGGTCACCACGGCCTGCGCGCCGGCCAGGACGCCCGCCAGCTCGCCGAGGTCCCGGGTGCCGCCGCCGAGGTCGAGTGCATGGCGTCCGGCCACCCGGGCGGTCAGTTCCCGCTCCGCGGGGCCGCCGGTGACCACCACGCGGTGGCCGGCGCCGTGCAGTGCGGCGACCGCCGCGGCGGCCCGGCCGGGGCTCCACGCCCGTGCCGGGACCGCGGCCCCGGGATGCACCACCAGGTACGGATCGGGTCCGGTGAGGCGGACGGTCTCGGGCGGCTCCAGGATCCGCAGCGCCCCGTCGTCGCCGGCGGGCAGCGGGAAGCCGAAGTCCCGGGCCAGGTCCAGGGCGGCCTCGGCCTCGTGCCGGTCAGGGCGCCGCCGGTGGCGCAGCGTCAGCAGGGAGCCGGGGTAGTCGGTGCAGTCGGCCGCGACCTCCGCGATCCCGGCCAGTGCCAGCAGCAGGGCCGCGGGCAGCGGGCTCTGGTGGTGCGAGACGAGGATCAGCGCGCGGTCGAACCGCTCGGCGGCCAGGGCGTCCAGCAGCAGGTCGCACTCCTCGCGCGAGGTGCGCGGCGGCGTGAAGCCCACCCAGGCGGCGTCGTGGACGTAGATCCGCTGCACACCGGGCAGGAGCGCGGCCGCCGGGGCGCCCTGGGGCCCGCACAGCAGCGCCGTGTACGAGGACCCCGCCGCCACCGCCCGCACGGCGGGCCCGGCCAGGAGCACGTCCCCCGCGCTGTCGAGGCGCACGACGAGGGTGCGCGGGGCCGTCACCACCGGCCACCTCCCCCGTGCCGGACGCGGGCCGGGCCGGCTGCGCCCTCCCGCGCGAGCGCGAGGGCGATCCGTACGGCGCCCAGCAGGTCGGGGGCCGTGTGCCGGGCCGCGCGCACCTCCTCGGCGCGGGTGGCGGCGGTCGGTACCAGCACCGCCGCGGCGCCCGCGGCCCGGGCGGCTTCCGCATCGGCCCCGATGTCGCCGATGACCACCGCACGCCGGGGATCGGCGCCCAGGGCGGCGCAGGCCGCGAGGACCAGGCCGGGGGCGGGCTTGCGGCAGCCGCAGCCGTCGTCCGGGCGGTGGGGGCACACGGCCCACAGCCCGAGCGGGCCCAGCAGGGCGTCCACCCGGTCGGCGACCGCCCGCACCTGGGGGCGGGTCAGCAGGCCGCGCCCGACGCCGGACTGGTTGCTGACCACCGCCACGGGAACGCCGAGTCCGCGCAGGAGGGCCACGGCCTCGCGCGCCGCGGGCATCGCCCGGACCCGGCCCGGATCGCCGTTGTAGGGGACGTCCTCGACGAGCGTGCCGTCCCGGTCGAACAGGACCGCCGACGGCAGCGCACCCCGTACGGGGGCCGCCCCGGGCGCCGGCCCGCCCGTCCTGCGGTCGGCCGCCCGCCCGCGCCACAGCCACGGGCCCCGGTGCCGCCCGGCTCCGGCCGCCCCTGCGGGGCGCGGCGCGACGCGGGGCGTCACGGCGCACCTGCCGCGGCCGCGGCGGGCTCCCGGCCGGCCGGGGACGGGGCCGGCGGGGGAGCGGCCGGCTGCGCGGGCGGCACCCGCCGGTGCACGGCCAGCCCGCGCACCCAGTGCCAGGTGGCGGCCGGGGGTATGAGGACGCTGGTCACGGCCATGGTCAGGACCTCGCCGCGGGTGCGGGGTCCCGGCGCGATCCTGGCCCCGGCGAACTCGGCGGTTCCGGCGAGCCAGGCCCCGGCCCACCAGGCGGCCGCGCGCCGGCGGCCGAGCAGGGCGCAGGCCACCGAGGCGCATGCGGCGGCGGTCACCGCCAGATGGCCGGGGCGACGGCCCAGCGGGGCTCCCGCGCGGGCCCGCCAGCGGCGGCCGTGGAGCCGGGCCATCAGCGCGTCGTCGGCGTTGCCGGCCTGGGTGCGGACCGAGACCCAGCGGTCCGCGGGCCGTACCGGGTGGCGGGTGCGGCGGGTTCCCTCGGCCAGGGTCCAGCCGCCGCCGAGCAGGCGCAGCGCGAGGTCGGCGTCCTCCCGGAAGGCCCGCGGGAAGCGTTCGTCGAACCCGCCGGCCGCCTCCAGCGCCCCGCTGCGCACGGCCATGTCGGCGGTGATCCAGCGTGCGCTGGCCAGGCCCGCCGTGCACCGCTCCCAGTCGGTGGGCCGCCGGTCGGCGGGCAGCGGGACCTCGATCCGTGCGGCGACCGCCGCGGTCGAAGGGCCGGCGGCCGCGAGGTCGCGGGCCAGTTCCGCGCCCCAGTCGGGGCCGGGGACCACGTCGTCGTCCAGGAACACGATCCAGGGCGCGTCGCCCGCGGCGCGCAGGCCCGCGTTGCGGGCGGCGGCCGGGCCGCGGGCACCGCCCGCCACCACGACCGTCAGCGGCCGCAGGGCGTCGGGTATCTCCAGCGGCGGGACGGTGCCGCCCGGTTCCGGCCGGTCGTGCACGACGACCACCCGGCAGGGGCCCGGCCCGCGCGTGCCCGCGAGCGCCTCCAGGCAGGCGCGCAGCTGCGGACGGCCGACCGTGGGCACGACCACGGCGTAACGGGGCGCCTGCGCTGGGGCGTTCACGCGGACCACCCCTCGGGCGAGGTGCGGTACATCCGGCCGCGGCGGACCGCGTACGGGCCGATGGCCAGCAGGTCCACCGGTGCCGAGCCGAAGCACTCCAGGGCGTCGCGCGGATCGTCGACCATGGGCCGGCCGGCCGTGTTGAGGCTGGTGTTGACCACCACGGGCAGCCCGGTGAGCCGTTCGAAGGCGTGCAGCATCCGCGCCACCAGCGGTTCGCGCTCCGCGTCCACGGTCTGGATGCGGGCCGTTCCGTCGACGTGCACCACGGCCGGGATCCGCTCGGCCCAGCCGGGCCGCACGTCGTGCACGAAGAGCATGTACGGGCTGGGCAGCGGGCCGTCGAAGAGCTCGGCCGCCCGCTCGGCCAGCACCATGGGCGCCACCGGCCGGAACTGCTCGCGGCCCTTGACGTCGTTGAGCCGCTCCAGGTTGCCCGCGTGCCCGGGATGGGCGAGCAGCGACCGGTGCCCGAGCGCGCGCGGGCCGTACTCCGAGCGGCCCTGGAACCAGGCCACCACGGCATTGTCGGCCAGGGCCTGCGCCACGGTCTCGGCGATGTCCGCGGGACGGTCGAAGGGCACGCCCGCGTCCTTCAGCCAGGCCCCGAGCTCCGCGTCGGACCACTCCCGGCCCAGGTCGGCCCCGTCCATCGGCTCGGGGTCGTCGCCCGCGCCGGCGGCCAGGAGCAGGGCGCCGCCGAGCGCGGTGCCGGCGTCCCCGGCGGCGGGCTGGACCCACACCCGGGAGAACGGCCCCTCGCGGGAGATCCGCGCGTTGGCCACGCAGTTGAGGGCGACGCCGCCGGCCAGCGTGAGCACCTCGTCGCCGGTCCGGCCGTGCAGCCAGCGCACCAGGTCGAGCAGGGTCTCCTCCAGCACGGCCTGCGCGGAGGCCGCGGTGTCGGCGTGGTCGCGGGTCCAGGCCTCGTCGGGGCCGCGGGGCGGGCAGAACTCGTGCCAGGGCACGGCGTTGGCCCGGAAACCGCCGTCGCCGGTGGGGTGCACGTACCGGCGGAGCTCGGCGAGCATCCGCGGGGTGCCGTGCGAGGCGAGGGCCATCACCTTGAACTCGTCGGAGGAGCGCAGGAATCCGAGGTGCGCGGTGAGCTCCTCGTACACCAGGCCGAGGGAGTGCGGCAGCTCCTGGGCGTACAGCGGCTCCAGGGCGGCGCCCGTGCGCCGTGCCGCGAGGTGGGAGGCCCGTTCGCCGCGGCCGTCGAGCACCAGGACCGAGCTGCGTGCGGCGCCGTCCGCGGCGAACGCGGCGGAGGCCGCGTGCGCCATGTGGTGCGGGACGAAGCGCACCAGCCCGGGGTCGAGCCCCGGCAGGGCGGTGGCCAGGAAGCCGGGGGCCTCGCGGGCGTACGTCTGGCGCAGGTGGTCCCACGGGTCGTCGAGCCCGAGGTCGGCGGCCGGGCGGGCGAGCCGCGGGTCGTAGGAGTACGCGACGGCGTCCAGGTCCTGCGGGCGCAGGCCGGCCTTGCGCAGGCACCACCGGGCCGATTCGACCGGCAGTTCCCACGCGGAGAACGGCACCGGCCGCTTGCCGTGCTTGCGTCGGGTGAACCGTTCCTCCTCGGCGGCCGCCACGGTGCGCCCGTCGATGACGAGGGCGGCCGCGGGGTCGTGGAAGAGGGCGTTGATACCGAGGATGCGCATGACTGCCGCCCTTCAGGATCCGCCGGTGCGGTCCGGCCCGGGCCGGACCGGATGGCCGTTGCGGGAGCGGAACCAGGCGATGGTCCGCCGCAGCCCGTCCTCCATCCCCACCCGCGGCTCCCACTGGAGCTTCCCGCGGGCCAGCGTGATGTCGGGACAGCGCACCGCCGGGTCGTCCACGGGCCGCGCCACGTACCGGATCTCCGAGGACGAGCCCGTCAGCTCGATGATCCGGCGGGCCAGGTCGGCCATGGTGATCTCCTCGGGGTTCCCGATGTTCACCGGGCCGCGCAGGCCGTGGGCGGCCGCCGCCAGGATCCCGGCCACCGTGTCGTCGACGTAGCACAGGGAGCGGCTCTGCAGGCCGTCGCCGGTGACGGTGAGCGGGACGCCGTCCAGCGCCTGCCGGATGAACGTGGGGACCGCGCGCCCGTCATGGCCCCGCATGCCGGGGCCGTAGGTGTTGAACAGCCGCACGATGCAGGTGTCCGTGCCGTGGACCGCGGCGTGCGCCGTGGTGAGCGCCTCGCCGAAGCGCTTGGCCTCGTCGTACACGCTGCGCGGCCCCACGGGGTTGACGTGGCCCCAGTACGACTCGTTCTGCGGGTGCTCGTGCGGGTCCCCGTACACCTCCGACGTGGAGGTCAGGACGAACCGGGCGCCGCTGCGGCGGGCCAGCTCCAGGGCGTTGCGGGTGCCCAGGCTGCCGGCGTCCAGCGTCTGCAGCGGGAGCCTCAGGTAGTCGGCGGGGGACGCCGGCGAGGCGAGGTGCAGCACCAGATCGGGCGGACGGTCCACCGTGAACGGGCGGGTGACGTCGGCCCGGCGCGGCGTGAAGCCCGGATGGTCCAGCAACGCGGCCACGTTGTCGGGCAGCCCCGTGCTGAAGTCGTCGAGGCACGTGACCTCCGTGCCCGCATCGAGCAGGGCCGCGCACAGGTGCGAGCCCACGAATCCGGCGCCGCCGGTGACGACGGCGTGCGCCCAGCGGTGGTCCGGCGAGAAGGCCATGGGGATCTCCTGGGAGGGGCCGGCGCGGGGCCGGCGCTCGGAAGGCGGCCTCGGCGCGGGCCCGGTGGCCGGGGGAGCCGCCGGACGGGGTGAAGCGCCGACGTGACCCACCCTGCCCGTGGTCCACGGGGCTCGGCGCGGCGGGGACGCCATTGGAGTGAACGGGCGGGCCGCCCGCGGCGCGCGGTCCGCCGACCGACCGCCGGTGCCGTGGGCCCGGTCGGGACGGCCCGGGGCCGGAGGGTGGCCGGCGGCGGTGCCCGCCGCCGGCTGGCGCTTCGTTCCGGGCCCCGGCCGCGCTTTTCCGGGGATCGGTTCCGCGGCGGGTCCCCGGGCCGGGAGCGCCGTCCCGGGCGGTGCCGTGCGGTGGAACCCGCCGACCGGGCAGCGCCGTGGCACGTGCAGGGCCCGGGCCCGTCCCGGGGCGGACCGGAGCGCCCAACCGGCATGGCGTGCGGCCGATATGGGCCGGATCCGGCGGGGCGGCCGGCCTTCGGGTGGAGGTCCTGCGCTCCGCATGGTCCGGGGGCGTCCGGGTAGACGCGGTGCGATGCGTCAGGAGGGAGCGAAGGAGGTGTCGGCCGTGGGGCCGCAGGGCGCCTTCGGAGACGCGGGACCGCAGACCGCGGTGGGAACAGGAACGCGAGGACAGGAAACGCAGGGAGGCGGCACGATGGCCGGGCTCAAGCGGCTGGCGATGGCGGTGCACGAGGAGTACCTGGTGACGGACGCCCGCGGCCGCAGCCTCACCGACCGGGGGCCCCGGCTCGTGGACGCGGCCCGCTGCGAGCTCGGCGACCTGGTGACCGCGGGCCCGCACCCCGCCGAGGTCGGAGTCGACACCGAACCGACGGCCGACAGCGCGGGACTGCGGGCAGAACTGGCCTGGCTGCGCGGCACGGTGGCGCTCGCCGCCCGGGAGGCGGGCTGCCGGTGCGTCGCCGCCGGGGCTCCGGTCCTGCCCGTCGAGCGGCCGGCGGCCCCGCCCCTGCCGGCGGCGGCCACGGGATCCTCCCCGATCCCGCTTCCGGCCGCGTCCGCCGCCTCCGCCGACCACCGCTCCGGCCCGGTGTGCGGCTGCCTCATCCACATCGGCCCGCTCGACCCGGAGCAGGCCCTGGACCTCGCCCGCCACCTCCGGCCGTGGCTGCCCGTGATCGTCGCCCTGGCCGCCAACTCGCCCTTCGCGTACGGCCGCGACGCCGGATGCGCCAGCTGGCGCTCGGTCCGGTTCGGCCGCCCGCCCGTCCCCGGCCGCCCGCCCGTCCCCGGCCGGGTGCCGATGCCCGCCACCGCGGACCCCGGGGACGCCGCCCCGGCCTCCGCACGCCGCCGCGCACGGGGGGACGCGGAGCTCTGCTGCACCGGCCCCTCCCCGCACCGGCCGACCCTGGAGGTGCTGGTACCCGACGCCAACGCCGACCTCGACACCGTCGTGCTCCTGGCCGCCCTGCTGCGCGGCCTCAGCGCGGCCCTGCTGCCCGCCGTGGCCGCCGGGGCTCCGCCGGCGGCACCGCCGGAGCCCCGGCTGCGCCGCGCCTACGCCTACGCCGCGGTCCACGGCCTGGAGGGCCCCGGCCTCGACCCGGTCACCGGCGGCGAGGTGTCCGCACTGCTGCTGCTGGACCGCCTGGTGGCGCTGGCCGCACCGGGACTGGCCGCCACGGGTGACCAGGAGCTGGTGGCGGGTCTGCTGCGGCAGCTGCGCGCACGGGGGTGCGGGGCCGCGCGGCAACGGGCCGTGCGCGAGCGCTGGGGCGGACTCGACGCCGTGGTCGACGCCCTCGCCCTCGCCACCTCGGGTGCCGACACCAGCCTCCTCACCCCCGCGGCGTGAGGCGTCCGGGCCGCGGCGGCTCCGGCCGCAGCCTCGTCGCCCGGCGGGCGAACAGCCGCGGAGCGAACTCCTGTGGCGGCCCTTCGTCCGCAGAACGAATGATTGGCGTGCCCGGTGCACCCGGCGACGTACCGCGCGGGAAGCAGGGCAGGTACCCCTGGAGCGAGGGAGGACGAGTGAGGAGGCGGTCCACGTGAGCGAGCTGCGGAGCGACCGCGCGGGATCCGACGGTGCAGGGCCGGACCGCAGCGGAGCGGTGCTGGTACGGGCCGCCGGGCAGCTGGACCAGGACACGGTGGGCCCGTTGGAAGCGGAACTGCTCGACGCCGCCCGCAAGCACTCCGTCGTCGTCCTGGACACCGCCGGCGTCACCTTCGCCGACTCCAGCTTCCTGAACCTCCTGCTGCGCGTACGCCGGATGACCCGGCTGCGGCTCGTGGAGCCCCCGCCGAGGCTGCTGAGGCTCCTCGAAATCGCCGGCGTGCAGGACCTGTTGACCATCAGCCCCGGCCTCGAGGAGGCCATGCGGCTGCCGTGAGCGGCGCCGCATCAGCCCTACGTCCCCCCACGGAGGCATCCGATGACCGAGCCCGAGACGGCGACCGGCCCCGAGACGGCGTCCGAGCCCGAGACCCAGACAGGAACCGGGACCCGCGAGCGCCGGATCGTCCTGGTACGGCACGGCAAGGCGGTGCCCAAGGACGCCGCGCCCGACCCGGAACGGGAGCTGACCGAGCGCGGACGCCGGGACGCGGCGGGGGCCGGGCGCTGGCTGGAGGAGTCGGGGCACCGCGTCGACCTGGCCCAGTCCTCGACCGCCGTACGGGCCCGGCGGACCTGGCAGCTGATGATCCCCCAGCTCTCCGACCCCCCGCCGGCCTACTACGCGGAACGGCTCTACCACGCCGACGGCGAGGACCTCCTCGCCGTACTGCGCGAGGAGGCCCCGGACCTGACCGGCGTCCTGCTCGTCGGGCACAACCCGGCCGTGCACGAACTGGCGACCACCCTGTGCGGAAGCGGCCCGAAGCAGCTGCGCCGACGGCTGGAGGAGGCCTTCCCCACCGCCGGCGTGGTCGTGCTGACCGTGGCCTGCCCGTGGCACGAACTCGCGCCGGGCGCGGCGCACCTGACCGACTTCTGGGCCCCGGGCGACGACGGCTGACCGACGGACCGGCCGGCCTGCCCGCCCGCAGCGTCAGGCGCGACGGGTCCTCGTCAGGCCCCGCGGGCCGAACAACGCGGACCGTACGGACCGGGCCTGCGCCGCGCGGTGCCGCACCGAGTGCAGTCCCGCCCGGTGCAGGGCCGAGGCCACCGCCTCGTAGAGCACCTGCTCCGCCCCGGCGCCCGCGGATCCTCGGGCCACCGGCCAGGTGACGGTCGCCGCGTCGCCGTGGATGCGGATCCGCAGGCAGTCACCCGGCGCCCACCGGGCCGCGGACCACGGCGTGCCGGTGGCCGCCAGCGCCCGGCGCAGCTCGGCGGTGACGAGGAGCGACCCGGCTGCGGCCGCATCCGTGCCGATCAGGCGGCCCGCGCAGCCCGTGGCCCGCAGCAGCCGCAGGAGCGCCGGCGAAAGGGCCGTCACGGACAGGCTCCGCCCGGTCGCCGTGGCCCGGGCCCGCAGCTCCAGCAGCAGGTGCAGACCGGTGATGTCGCAGAAGCCCACGTCCGACAGGTCGAGGTCGAGGCCGCCCGAGGAGGAATCCAGCGCGGCCGTCAGGCTGCGCCGCAGGCGGGCGAGGGAGCCCTCCGTGATCTCGCCCGCGACCAGGGCCGTGAAGCGGCCGGGGGGCAGGCCCTCGACGGTGACGAGCACCCGGGCGGCCGGGTGTGCCTCGACGGCGGCGTCAGGCTGCGACCGTGCGGCCATCGGGATCTCACCTCCACGGCGCCGGGGACGGGGGACTCCACTTCATGGTCCGCGCCGCCGCGGGCCGCCGCAGCCCCCCGAACGAACAGGTGCGCCCGGACCGGCCGCAGAACGAACCACCGCCGGGAACGGGCCGGGCTGCCGCCGCCCGACCGGTGGGCCCGTGCTGGTTTCGGGCCATCCGCCGAGGACAGACGCGCCTACGAGGACCCGCTGCACTCGTCCCGAGGGGCCCCGCAGGGCCCCCGGAGGCCGAGGAGGGCCGGGAAGTCCGGGGCCGGCGACCAGGGCCCCGGAGGCCGGGGGGCACCGTTGCGGAGGCGACGCCGGAGAAAGGAGGCGACCATGGAACCGCGAGCCACCGGTGGCCCGACCTGCGAGCAGGCCCGGGAGGTGACGTGCGCGGTGCTGGCCGCCCACGGCGTCACCGGTCCGGACGCCGACGACGCGCTGCTGGTGGTCACCGAACTGGTCGCCAACGCCCGCCGCCACGCGGGCGGGGCCACCGCCTTCCGGATCCGCTGCCGGCCCCCCGAGGCACTCGTACAGGTGTCGGACGCGGACCCGGAGCTGCCCGTCGACCGGCCCACTCCAGCCGATGTACCCGGACGGTTCGGCTGGCTCATGATCAACCGGCTCGCGCAGCAGGTGACGGTCGAGACCGGGCCGTCCGGCAAGACGATCACCGTCGTGGTGGCCGCACGCTCCGCCGAGGAGGGCGGGCAGCAGCGGTTCGCGGCCCACCACGGCCCCCGGGGGAACGCCGACCGGACCTGCGACCGGACCGGCGGGCCCCCCGACCCCACCCACGACCGAGCCGACGGCAGAGCACAGGGGGACGACCGATGAGGGAGAACGAGGTCAAGCTGAAGGCCATCGCCGCCATCACCGCCGCCAGGTCGGGCGCCGGGGACGAGTTCGTCTCCGACCTGCTGGGCGAGGCCATCCCCGACCAGTTCCTCGTGCCGGTCGAGGCCACCGCCGCGGAAGCGGGCTGGGCGGTGCTGGAGCAGCTGTCCGAGCCCTTCAGTGCGCTCGTGAACGGATTCCTGCTCGCCTTCGACGCGCTGGCCGACGCCCACGACGACGCCGATCCGCGGGAGACCACCGAGGAGATCCTCCAGCAGCTCGCCCTCGCCCTGGCGCGCGAGGACGCGGACGAGGCGGAGGACCCCGGCGACCCGGAGCGCCAGGACCCGGGCTGATCCGCGCCTGGATCCGGCCGTCGCGGGTAGGCGCCCCCTGAGGGCGGTGACGACATGACCGACAGCGCAGCCGTACGCACGACGTACACCACCCGTGACCCGGAAGCGGCCCGGGAGCACCTCGAGGCCGCCTGCGGGGCCGCCGTACGGATGGAGGTCCGCCTGGCCGCCGGCGCGTACGAGGTCACCCGGATCGACGCCGGGCCCTTCGCCCTGACCGAGCTCTGCCTCCCCGGCCGGCTCAGCACGGCCTTCTCGCCGGCCGGGCTCCTCACGGTCGGCTGCCTGCGGTCCGGGTGCGCGGAACTGCGCAGCGGCGACCGGTCCGAGCGGCTCGGGGCCGGCGACGTCTGCCTGGAGGGCCGGCCCGAGGAGGCCCGCACCCTGGTGAGCGAAGACCTGCGGATCTCCTCGGTCCTGCTGCCCGCGGACCTGGTGGAGCGGGCGGCCGACGACCTCTCGCCGCGGCGCAGCCGCCCCGTGCAGTTCACCGGCCTGCTCCCCGCGGGCCCGCGGATGGCCGCGCTGTGGCAGCGCACCGCGGACTTCGCCCGGGGCGCCGTCCTGACGCCCGGCGGGCTCTGCCCGCCGGTGGCGGGCGAGACCGCACGGCTGCTGGCGGCGACGGCGCTGGCCGTGTTCCCCACCGACCTCGACATCGGCCCGCCGTCGGCCGACCTGCGGGACGCCGGCCCGGAGACGCTGCGCCGGGCGAAGGCGTTCATCGAGGCCAACGCCCAGCACGACATCACCCTCGCCCACGTCGCCGCGGCGGCGTACGTGACCCCGCGCGCCGTGCAGTACGCCTTCAGGCGGCACATGGACACCACGCCGCTGCACTACGCCCGGCGCGTCCGCCTCGACCACGCCCACACCGAACTCCAGGACGCGGACCCCGGCGCCGGTGCGACCGTCACCGACATCGCCGCGCGCTGGGGCTTCACCCACGCGGGCCGGTTCGCCGCCGCCTACCGGCGCGCGTACGGCGAGCCGCCCAGGACCACGCTGCGCCGGTGAGGCCCGCTTCTGCGGTCCTTCCGGCCATCCGGCCCGCGATTCCGCTGCGGCCGTGGACCGGCCGGGCCCCGTGCCGGTGCAGGGCCGCCCGCGTACGGGCCGGCAGGGCGTGCACCGCGAGTTCCCCGGCCCGGGTCGCTGGGGAGCCCGCCACGACCCGGGCGCGGCCCGCCGCCATCGCCCGGCACGCCTGCCGGGCGACGAGGGCCGGATCGTCCTTGCGGGTGCGGCCGAGGCGGGTCCCGAGCAGGCCGGCCCGGGCGAAGAACGGGGTGTCCGTCGCGCCGGGCAGCAGCACGGTGACCGAGACCCCGTACGGGGCCAGCTCCTCGTGCAGGGCCAGGCCGAAGGAGTACAGGAAGGCCTCGGAGGCGTTGTGCACCGCGTGGTACGGCCCCGGCAGCTCGGCGGCGACGGACGAGGTGACGAGCAGCCGCCCCGCACCCTGCGCGGCCATCTCCGGCAGGAGCCGGCGGGCCAGGTGCACGGTCGAGGCGATGTTGAGGTCGATCACCCGGGCCGTGTCCGCGAGGGCGGTGTCCAGGAAGCGCCCCGCCCTGCCGACCCCGGCGTTCAGCACGAGCACGGCCACCGGCCGCCGCCGCAGGTGGACCTCGTGCACCAGGGTCTCGGCGCCGTCGTAGGTGGCCAGGTCGGCCCGGACCGCCCGGACCTCCTGCGCAGGGCGGGCCGGGTGGCGCGCGGCGAGGCGGCGCGCGGCGAGGTGGATGTCCGGGCCCTCGGCCGCGATGACGAGGTCATGGCCCCCGTCCGCGAGTTCCCGCGCGATCTCGTAGCCGATGCCGGTCGAGGCCCCCGTGACCACGGCCAGCGGACGCTGAGTGTTCATGGGCGGCGCCTACCCGTGCCGTGTGCGGCCACACGCGGCGCCCCGCCGGGCAGCGGACACCGCCGGGCCTGCCGGCAGGGCCGGCAGTCCGCCCCTCGCGCGGACAGGCGCAGCGCCGGCGGCGTGGGCGGGGCCGGACCGGGCAGACGCCGGGCAGGCCCGCCCCGCGGGCACGGGACTCCCGGGGCCTCGGGCCCCGTCCAGGTGGTGGTGACAGCAATGGAAGACGCCGAGTTCAGCCGCCTTCTGGCCAGCCTTCTGGCCGACAGCCACCGCCTGGGGCCCGGAGACCTCCCGGGCATGGTCCGTACGGCCGCCCAGGCCGTCGGCATGAGCGACGCCGTCATCTTCCTCGCCGACCTGCAGCAGATCCGCCTCGTCCCCCTGCCGGACGGCGTCCGTCCCGGTGGCGAGGCGGTGTATCCCGACGCTGCGGAGCGGGAGCGGGACATGGCGGTGGACGGATCGCTGGCCGGTTGGGCGTACCGGACCGGCACCGTGCAGCTGACGTCGGGCCGTCAGCTGGTGCTCTGGCTGCCGCTGGTCGACGGGGTGGAGAGGCTCGGAGTGCTGCGGCTGACCGCCCCGGCCCTGGAGTCGGCAGCCCTGGAGCAGTGCAAGTCCCTCGCCTCGCTGACGGGGCAGCTGCTCGCGACCAAGAGCCGGTTCGGCGATCTGATGTCGCGCCTGATCCGGAGCCGGCCGATGCTCCTCCAGGCCGAACTCGCCTGGGCGTTCATGCCGCCGCGCACGATCGGCTGCCCGGAAGCGACCTCCAGCGCGATCCTGGAGCCGGCCTACGAGATCGGCGGGGACGCCTTCGACCACAGCCTGAGCCCCACGGCCCTGCACCTGACCGTCGTCGACGCCATGGGCCACGACCTGGCCTCCGGCCTGTGCGCCGCCGTCGCCATGGCCGGCTGCCGCGCCACCCGGCGCTCCGGCGGCGGCCTCGCCGACATCGCCTCCACCGTCGACGCAGCCCTCCACCGGTGGCTGCCCGACCGGCTCCTGACCGGTGTCTTCGCCGACCTGGCGCTGGCCACCGGGGCTCTGACCTGGGTGAACTGCGGCCATCCGCCCCCGATGATCATCCGACACCAGCACGTGGTGCACGGCGCCCTCGAGCGCCCGGTACAGCTCCCGCTCGGCCTGCCCTCCGGCCACGAGGACCGCCCCGGCGCCGTGGTCCACCACGCCCAGCTGGAGCCGGGCGACCGCCTCCTGATCCACACGGACGGGGTCACCGAGGCCCGCTCGGACGCCGGCGAGCTGTTCGGGGAGAACCGGCTCATCGACTCGATCATCCGCGCCACCGCCGCCGGCGAGCCCGCGCCCGAAGCGCTGCGGCGCCTGGTGCGCGCGATCCTCGCCCACCACAACGGCCACCTCGCGGACGACGCCACCATCCTCCTTGCCGAATGGCACCCCGTTCTGGAGACGGGCCGTTAGGGTGGGCCGCTTGCCGGTCACGGTGGCGAGAGGACGCGGATGGCCCCCCGGGAGCAGCTCGAGATCGACCCGAGGCGCAGCCGGGTCTTCGGGGAGGTGGCCGAGCTGTACGACGCCACCCGACCCGGATATCCGGAGCCCCTGGTCAGGGAGGTCCTGGCCTACGCGGCCCTCGGCCGGCGTGCGGCCCTGGAGGTGGGCGCGGGCACCGGCAAGGCCACGGTGCCCTTCGCCGCTGCCGGAACACCGCTGGTGTGCATCGAACCCGACGAGCGCATGGCCGACGTCCTGCGCCGCAACACCGCCTCCTCCCCCCAGGTCCAGGTGGAGGTCGGACCCTTCGAGGACTGGCTGCCGAGCGAGAGCCGGTCCTTCGGGCTCCTCCTGGCCGCCACCTCCTGGCACTGGCTCGACCCGGAGCGGCGCTGGGACCTGGTCCACGGCGCCCTCGCCCCCGGCGGCGCGGTCGCCCTGTTCTGGAACCTGCAGGGCGTACGGGACGCAGAGCTCCACGCCGCTCTCGCCGAGGTCGACCGCAGGCACGGGATGGCGAACGCACCGCACGGCGAGCCGGCCTCCTCCTTCGGCGACGTCCCGGGCAACGGGGGCGCCGTACCAGGCTCCTGGCCGGACGCCGAATGCCGGCGCGACGGCCGGTTCACCGACCTGCGCGCGCACCGGTTCCGCCGGGAGCACCACTGGGCCACGGACCGCTACGTGGGGCACCTGGCCTCGCTCTCGCACTACCGCGTCCTGGCGGCCGAGCAGCGCGAGCGGCTCCTCGCCGGGACCGCCCGTGTCCTGGACGCCCACGGCGGCGGCATCGCCATGGAGCAGATCAGCGACCTGTTCCTGGCCCGGACCCGGTAGGCGCGCCGGGGCCCTGGTCCGGCCGTCGGGGGCTCCGGGTCCGGCCCCCGGGGCCCGCTCAGGACACCAGGGACTGCTCCTCCAGCTCCGTCAGCCTCACGGTGCACAGGCCGCCGCGCTCGCTCCGCACGTCCGTCACCTTCAGCTGGGTACCCGGCGAGAGGATGAACTCCTCCTCACCGGTGAACGCGGAGAAGTTCCGGATCCCCACCGCCCTGACCGGGACCACCTCGAAGAGCGTCCGCTTGCCGCGGCTGCCGAGGAAGCCCCGGGCCACGCCGGGCTCGGACGTGCACGAGGAGACGCCCCACCAGGTCACGGTCCGGCCGAGCGGGTACTGCGCCCGCAGGTCCAGCGGGACGCCGCGCCACAGCGGCTCCGTGCGGGCCGGCAGCTGCGACACCGCCGAGAACAGCAGCCGCAGGTACGGCAGGTACGGCACGAGCCGGGCCCGGTCGGGGGAGCGCAGGACGGCGTTGATCTCCCGGTAGAACGCCGATTCGCAGGTGTACAGGTGGAGGGCGGCGATGGCGTCCGCGGACAGGCCGCCGCCGGCCGTCCCGCCCGCCCGGCTCCTGCCGAAGTCCTGCGACCGCTCGACGTGCCGGCCGAGACCGGACAGCAGCTCGGCGACCGGCCCGACGGCGTCCGCGAAGGGCAGGATCGGGGTGTCGAACACACCGGTGATGGGCGGCAGGACGAGCCCCTCGTCCTTCACCCCGGCGAGCCGGTCCAGGTACAGCTGGTGCAGCTCCATCGTGGAGGTGATGAACGCACCCATGCGTGCGGCGACCCCGCCGTCCGCCCCGCCGGCCTCCACCGCCCGCTGGTCCCATCCCTTGCTCGGCAGCCAGTCGACCGGATCGGCGCCGACCGACGCCAGGGCCTCGTTCACCACCGCGAAGTGGTCGCCTTCGCAGAAGACGTCGCCCTGCGCCGCGGGATTGGGGTGGTCGATGTGGCGGACCTCGACGTCCGGGTACTTCTTCTGGAGCCGCTGGACGACCCTCTTCAGGCTGCGCGCGTGCGCCCCCCACCAGGCGAACACCACGCCGCGGTCCTCTTCTCCGGCCTCCTGCTTGGCCTGGAGGATCTCCTCGACGATCCGTTCGGCGACCGGTCGCCAGAACGCGGTGTGGCGGTCGGGACCCGACCCGTCGCTGCCGGCGGTGAGCGCCGCGTTCAGCAGCAGCACGCCCTGGGTCAGCATCGCCTGGAACCACTCCGGCGGCTGGACGGTCTCGTGCTGCTTCAGCAGCGCACGGACGTCGGCGATCGGGGTCTTCTTGGGTATGCCGTACTTCCACATCGCCGCCGCCTTGATGATGCAGCGGATGCTGACGACCCTGCCGAACTGGCTGTCCTTCCAGTCGTGGAAGGTGTTGTCGAACATGGCGATGCCCGTGGCGCTCTCGGGGCGCGGGTACGGGTTCTGGCCGAAGACCACGACCTTCCACCGGTGCGGCGGGTGGGGCTTGAGCGCCTGGAAGGTGAGCTCGCGGACGGGGACGACGTCCTGCCCGCGGCCCGGCCCGATGAACGCCGAGGCGTCGGGCTGCGCCTCGATGACGGGCTTGAGGAGCGGAAGCCACGGCTCGCCGCCCCCTTGGAACAGCTCGGCCAGGGCCAGCGGGTCGTTCGGGTCGGGAGTGGCGGGGGCCGGGGTGCGGGAATCGCTCACGGGGACAGGACTCCGATCGTCAACCGTACGGAAAGGGCTGCCGGGGCGACTGGGCGCCGACGTGTCCGAAGACCTATCACCGGCCTCTGACACCGCCCGTGACGGGACGTCACCGCTGCGGGCTCCGGGGCGGGCTCCGAGCCGGCGTTGTCAGTGGCCGCCGCTAGCGTCGTGATCGAAGCAGGAACGCATCGGACGAAAACCCCTTTCGCGATCGGAGTCACCCATGCCCGAAAACCCCGTGCGGACGCCGCTGGACGTGGTGCTGACGGACATCAACCCGGACGTGGTGCACGCCTGGCGGGCGGCGTTCGCCGGCACCCCCGGCATCGCGATCCGCCAGGGCTCGATCCTCGACGAGCAGGTCGACGCCTGGGTCAGCCCGACCAACTCCCGCGGCCGGATGGACGGCGGCGTCGACGCGGCCATCAAGCGGCACCTCGGGGCGGGCATCCAGCTGCGGGTCCAGCGCGCGATCCGCGACCGGTTCGCAGGAAGCCTCCCCGTGGGCAGCGCCGTCTGCGTCCCCTCCGGGGCGGCGAACCCGAGGTTCCTGATATCGACGCCGACGATGGAGGCCTCCTCGCAGAACGTGAGCGAGACCCTCAACGTGGCCCTGGCCTGCGCCGCCGCGTTCCAGGCCGTCCACCAGCAGAACCGGTCGGCACCGGGCAGCATCGCCTCGGTGGCCCTGGTCGGGATGGGAGCCCGGACGGGCCGGGTGCCGGCCCGGGTCTGCGCCAACCTGATGTGGACGGGCCACACCCTGTTCCAGGACCACCGCTTCGAGGACTACGACGACCTGCGCAGCACGGTCACCGCCCAGCTCGACGACATGGAGAGCGCGCCCGCCGACCGGCCGGTCCGGATCACCCCGCCCGGTCGGGCCGCCCGCCGGTCGCACCGCTCCTGACCGCACCGGAGGGCCGCTTCCGGGACCGGACCGTCCGCACCAGCAATCCGAGCAGGAAGGCCTGGAAGGTGTAGGCGAACACGAGGAGGCACACCGTCACGGCATCGCCCTGCGCCCAGGACCCGAGCGAGCCGGCCACCGTCAGCACGACCAGAACCGTGGGCATGCCCAGGAGACCGCCGAGCAGTCCGCCGACGTAACTGCCGTGCACGGCGAAGCCGAACAACAGGAAGAAGGCGGCCAGGCCGAGGTAGGACCCGGACCACCGGTTGCCGAAGGCCAGGCGCGCGAACGTCCGCAGTGCAGCCGGCATGGTCCTCCCTGAGCAGCGTTCCGGCAGGCCAGCGTACCCGCCACCGGAATCGCAGGTTCACGGGCGATCGGGCCGGACGATTCGGTCCGATCCGTGGTGCGATACCTGACATTCTCCGGTTTCGGCCAAGCGCTGCCCTCCGCCTGTCCGGATTATGAGGGAAGGCGTTCGCCACACGAACACCAGTGCGCATCCTCACCTTTCCCAGGAGGACACACCCATGGTCACCAGAAGACGCATGCTCGTCGGCACCCTCGCCACCACCGGCGCGGGCCTGATCACCGGTGCAGGGCTGCTGCCCGCACTGCGCACCGAGACCGCCCGGGCCGCCGACGGCCCGGGGGCGGTCGCCCTGCCGGCGCCCTTCACCGTGAAGATGCCGCAACTCCCCGTCCTGGCGCCGTACTCCACCCAGGGCGGCCAGGACGCCTACCGCGTCACCGTCAAGGAGATGACCCGGGAGATCATCCCCGGCATCCAGACCAAGGTGCTCACCTACGACGGCCACTTCCCCGGCCCGGTCATCCGGGCCCGCAGCGGCCGCCAGGTCACCATCCGGCACCGCAACAACCTGGACATGCCGATCTCGCCGCACCTCCACGGCGGGAACGTCACCCCCGAGAACGACGGCGGCCCCATGGACACCGTCGCCCCGGGGTCGGCGCGCACGTACACCTACCCGAACCAGCAGCCGAACGCCACGCTGTGGTTCCACGACCACGCCCACCACATGGAGTCCGAGCACGTCTACCGCGGCCTGTCGGGAACGTACCTCCTGACCGACGAGACCGAGCGCGCGCTGCCCCTGCCCTCGGGCCAGTACGAGATACCCATCGCGCTGCGCGACGCCCGCTTCGACGAGAACGGGCAGCTGGTCTACCAGATGGACGACTTCCGGGGCCGCACCACCCTGCTCGCCAACGGCCGCCCCAGCCCTTACCTGGAGGTCGCCGCCCGCAAGTACCGCTTCCGCCTGCTCAACACCTCCAACCTCCGCTTCTTCAGGCTCCGCCTCGCCGACGGCGGCCAGATCGTGCAGATCGGCTCCGACGGCGGCCTGCTGGAGCGGCCGTTCACGACCGACACCATCCGCCTGTCCCCGGCGGAACGGGCCGACGTGGTCATCGACTTCTCCCGCTACCCGGTCGGCACGAAGATCGTCCTGCAGAACCTGCCCGGCGCGGGCGCCACCGAGCCCGGCAACGTGCTCCGCTTCGACGTGGTGCGCACCGCCCCCGACCCGAGCAGCATCCCGGAGGTGTTGCGCACCCTGCCGCCGGTGGACACCCTGCCCAAGCCGGCGGTCGAGCGGAAGATCGTCCTCAGCATGGACGAGGACGGCCGCGTCGACGCGCGCGGGTTCATCGACGGCCTGCAGTGGGATCCGGACCGGATCGACCAGACGGTCGCCTTCGGGACCTCCGAGACATGGACGGTGACCAACGCCAACCAGCGGATCCCGCACAACTTCCACATGCACCTGGTCCAGTTCCGGGTGCTGGAGCGCAACGGCGTCCCGGCCGGGCCCGCGGAGGCGGGACTGAAGGACACGGTCGAGCTCATGGCCGGCGAGACGGTGAAACTGCACGCCACCTTCGGCACGTACCGCGGCACCTACGTCTACCACTGCCACCTGCTCGACCACTCGGCCATGGGCATGATGGCAAACTTCCGCGTCCGCTAGAACCGCACCGGCAGGCCGCCGCAGGCCCCTACCAGGAAGTCGGCTTCCCGGACGAGGCGGTCGCGCCCCTGCGGCGCGGCCGCCGCCCGCGCCTGCTGCCGCAACGCGCGCCCGGCGCGCAGCAGGGTCGCCGGGGGAACGGGCACCCGCTGCCCGGGTCTCTCCGTGTACGGCCGCAGTGCGGCAGCGGCGTTGCGGGCCTCGGGCGAGTTCCCGCGGTGCAGTGCCAGGAAGGCCGCGGCCAGCCGGCTCGCTTCGATCTTCACCATGCCACGGTCCTACCCGGCCCGCACCGCACCGCACCCGCCGGCCACCGCTGATCCGTCACCTCGCGCACCCCATTCCCCCGGCCGCCCGACGGAACGGCCGGCGGCTCACCGATCGGAGGCATCAGCGGTGTGTCTGCGCCGGCGGGCGCGCCCGGCTCGCGAGGGTGGCGGACATGCGAGGAACGAGCCCCGGATCCCGACCGTGGACACGGTGCCTGCTCGGCGGGGCCGTGTTCGCCGTCTGCATGGCGGGCACCACCCTGCCCACCCCGCTCTACGGCCTCTACCAGGAGGAGTTCGGCTTCTCCGAGCTGACGGTGACCGTCGTCTACGCCGTCTACGCCTTCGGGGTCATGGGCGTGCTGCTCCTGGCGGGCAATGCCTCGGACGCCGTGGGCAGGCGGCCTGTCCTGCTGTGCGGCCTGCTGTGCGCCGCGGCGAGCGCCGTCTGCTTCCTCAGCGCCACCGGACTGGGCTGGCTGTACGCGGGGCGGCTGCTGTCGGGGCTGTCCGCCGGCCTGTTCACCGGGGCCGCCACCGCATACGTGATGGAACTCGCCCCGCCGGGCGGGGCCGCCCGCGCCACCCTCGTGGCGACGGCCGCCAACATGGGCGGCCTGGGCTGCGGCCCGCTCCTCGCCGGAGTCCTCGCCCAGTACGCCCCGATGCCCCTGTACCTCCCGTTCCTCGTGCACCTGGTCCTGGTGGCCTGTTCCGCCGCCGTCCTCCTCCGCCTCCCGGAGACCGTGCGCCGGCGCCGCCCGCTGCGGACCGTAAGGCCGCAGCGGCCCGGCCTGCCCGCCCCGGTGCGGCCCGTGTTCGGGCCCGCGGCGACCGCCTCGTTCGTGGGCTTCGCGCTCTTCGGGGTGTTCACCTCGGTCAGCCCGGCCTTCCTCGCGGAATCCCTCGACGTGCACGACCGCGCCGTCAGCGGAGCGGTCGTCGCCCTCGCCTTCATCGCCTCCACCGTCGGGCAGTGGGCGGTCGGCCGCGTCGGCGTCGCGCGCTCCCTGCCGCTGGGCTGCGCGGCGCTCCTCGCCGGCCTGGCGCTGCTGGCGGCCGCGCTGCGATGGGACGTGCTGGCGCTGGTGGTGCTGAGCGCCGTGGTCGGCGGGGGCGGGCAGGGCCTGGCGTTCCGCGGGGCGCTGTCCGCGGTGGCCGCCGCCTCCCCGCCGGACCGCCGCGCGGCGGTGATCTCGACGCTGTTCGTGGTGGCGTACGCGGGCATCTCGGTTCCGGTGATCGGGGTCGGTGTGCTGGCCGGCCCGCTCGGCCTGGAGGGCGCCGGGCTGGTGTTCATCGCCTGCATGTCCGCCCTGGTGGCCTCCGCGGCCGCCTACCTCCTGCGCCGCCCGGTCCCCGCGGAGCCGTGACCCGCCCGGCCCCGGCCGCCGCCGGGCCGAGGCCGTCCCGCAGGGGGACAAGCACGCGGGAGGACGCGCGGGGGAGTGCGCCGGAGCAGCGGGCGACCCCGCCGCATCCGGCTATGCGGGATGACGCCCCATCACCCTGCGCGCCGCCTCGCTCTCGGCGGCCGCCGGCGACAGCTCGTCGAGGACGTCGATGTCCGTGTCCTGCTCCAGCTCCTCCTCCCACTCCGCGGCGAGGCGCTCCTGCTCCTCGCGCGGCTTGCCGCTGACGGCCTCCCGGTGCGCCGGATCGAGGGCGGCCAGGAAACGTCCGACGGTGTCCAACGGCATCGCGTGCTCCTTGCGTCGCGGGGCGGGGCGGGCGAACCGGCGGTTCCCCGTCCCCAGCATGTGAGCCGCGGCCGGGCCGGTACACCGGACACGGCCCGCACCGGCCCGGTATCGCCGCCCCGGCGGAGCCCGCTCAGCCCGGATGGCCCAAGACGGGGGCCGCGGCCCGGCTCCCCAGGCGTGCCGGGCGGTGCGTACGCCGCCCGGTCGCCCCCCGCACGCCCGGCAAGCACCCGCGCCGCCACAACGGCGCGCGGACGCCCCTGCGTTGTGCCGCCCGAGCGCCGCGCCGCCCCCTGCGCAGGGCCCCTTCCCGCGCCCCCGGGGCCCGCGGAGGGCGATGTCAGTGCGGTGTGGCAGGGTGCGGGGCGTGGACGAGAGCATGCACGGAGCAGCATTGATCGACCGGGTGATCGAACGGGTGGGACGGGAGGGCTGGCCCACCGCGGACGCGCCGGACCTCACCGACCCGGTGCCGCTCGCACCGGAGGCCATCGACCACCTGCGGCTGCCCGGCGGCAGGCCCCTGCCGCCCAGCCTGCGCCGGTGGCTGTCCTTCGACAGCTCCTGGCTGGCCGACGTCGGCTGGTACGAGGACCCGCTCGACCCCGTCTTCGGCGAGCAGGGCCTGGGCGCGACCGCGGAGGAGATGTACGGCAGCGGGGGCGTGATGCCCGGCGCGTTCGCCGGCTTCGAGGAGCTGCTGCCCGCGGTGTGCCTGCCGCTCGTCGGCGGCTGCGACTCGCGCCGCCTGCTCTACCTGGGCGCGCCGGACTCCACCGGCGAGTACCCGGTCCTGGTCACCGACATCGACGACCTGCCGTACGTGGCCGTGATGTACCCGGGCCTCGACGTGTACCTCGCCGATCTCGCCGGCGTCCTGGACCTGGACTTCGACACGTACACCTCGCTGGCCGAGCACCCGGAGTACGGGCCCCGCATGCGCGAGCACGCCGAGAACACCGAACTCGGCCCCGACGGCCTGGAGATCCAGGACCTGGACGGGTGGGACTGACGGGGCCGGGCCCTCAGGGGCGCGCGGCCGCTGCGGCGGGCGCGGACGACACGGCGGCGCCGGGCCGCCAGGTCCAGGCCAGCAGCAGCACCCCGGGGGTCGTGCCGGCCACGGCGGCGATGACCGCGGGGGGCGCCCCGAAGCAGGCCAGGGCCATCCCGCCGAGCCCGCAGGCCGCCATGGCCGCGCCGAGCGTGCGCAGCGACGGGAACCGCCAGGCGGTCGCGAGCCCGAAGAAGTGCACGCCGACCACGAACGCGATCCAGCCCACGGTGGCCTGCGGGGCGTGCAGCACCGGGTTGATCAGCACCAGCCCGGCGAGCAGTGCCACGGCTTCGGCGGCCACCACGTACCAGTACCGCCGTCCGAAATCCACGCGCGGGGCGGGCGCCGCGTCGTCGGCCGGCCGGGCGGCGTCCACGCGCCGCCTCACGACGAGCATGCCGACGAAGGCGGCCACGGCGAGCACGCGCAGGGGACCCCCCACGGCCTTCGGCAGCGTCCCCGCACTGATCTGGACGAACACCACCCCGAAGGAGCCGCCTATGATCCTGCCCACACGTTCCTTGTTCATGATCACAAGAATGCCATGCCGCCCGCCCGCCCCTGACGGGCCGGGAGCGGGGTCGCAGGGGAGTTCGAGCCGTCGCGACACATCACAAAAAAATCGGGCAAAGTTCGCAAATCTGGCGTGCCGCACTTTCCCGGCATATGCCGCTTGATGGTGTGTCAGGCAAAAACGCGCGGGGCATAATCGGGCCCGGTCGTCTCCGGAAGCGGTGGAGCCCTCGGGACACCGACTCCCCCTCAGGGGAATTCCGCACCGGATCGATCCTCAAGGCGCTATCAGATGTCCCTGGCCAGCCGCAGCAGCCGCATCGCGGCCCTGCTCGCCGTCCTGTCGGTCGCCGCCGCAGGCGTGACGACCTGGGCCTACGGCTACGGGACCGCGCTGCAGCCGGAGGCCCCAGACGCAGGCGTCCGCCCGAGTGTGACCGACGGCACAGTGCTCCAGGTCGTGGCGCATCCCGACGACGACCTCTTCTTCATGAACCCCGACCTGAGCCGCTCCATATCCGCGGGCGTCAAGGTCGCCACCGTCTACCTGACCTCCGGCGAGTCCGACGGCAGGAACGAGGCCCACAGCCCCCTCCTGGAGGACCCCGCGCGCCCCGCCGACCGCGCCGCCTACGCCGAGGCCCGCCAGAACGGCATCCGCGCCGCCTATGCGCAGATGGCCACCGGCGACCGCACCAGCGCCTGGCAGCGCCGGTCCGTACCCACCGTCGGCGGCGGCAGTGCGGAGGTCGACGTCCTCGTCGCCCGGCCCGAGGTCAACCTCGTCTGGATGCAGCTGCGCGAGGCCCGCAGCATCTCCGGCGACAACCCCGACAGCCTGCGCGGCCTCTGGGACGCCAAAGTGCCCGCCCTCGGAGCCCAGCTGACGTCCGGCACGCCGGTCAAGACCCCGTTCTCGTACACCAAGGACCAGGTCGTGGACGCCATCGCGACCGTCTTCGCGAGGTACCGCCCGACGGCGATACGCACCCAGGACCCGACCCCCGGCCGGTCGGCGAGCAGCGGCGCGTTCCTCGACCACCAGGACCACATGTACGGCGCCCGCTTCGTGCAGGCCGCGGCGGAGCGCTACGCGAAGTTCGCGGACCGGCCGCACTTCTCGGTCCAGAACTACGTGAGCTACCCCAACAGCTCCCTGCCCCCCACGCTCGACCCGCAGACGGCCGCGGAGAAGCTCGTCTACCTCAAGACCTACGCGTGGATGGACCACCAGGACTGGTGCGGCAGCCCGGCCGGCTGCGGCGACCGCAAGACCGCCACCCGCCCCACCGGCGCCGGCTGGAACCAGACCATCCGCTACGCCCGCGGCGACGGCACCTCCTGGATGGCCGAGGGCGCGGGCGGCCGGCTGTGGGCCTTCTCCGTCCTGGACGGCCAGATGGCGTACTGGTCGCGCAGCGGCCCCCGGGCCCCCTGGCAGGGACCCCGCTTCCTTCCCGGCACCGGCATCGACACGGGTGCCAGCGCGGTCCGGCTCCCCGACGGCAGGATCGCGGTCTTCGCCACCCGTACGACCCTGGGCGCACAGGCCGAGGAGTACGGCCGCGAGCTCGTGTACGCCGTCCAGGGCGCGCCCGACGGCGCCTTCGGCCCGTGGCAGTCGCTGGGCACCCCGGACACGGCCGACATCTCCGGCACCTCGGCCCTCAGCGCGCCCGCCGTCTCCGTGGATCCCACCGGCCGGATGACGGTGTACGTACGGGATTCGCGGCGCACCCTGCGCGCCCGTACCCAGACGGCCCCGGACGGCTCCTTCGACGCGTGGCAGGACCTCGGCGGCGCCGGCCTGCTCGGCGACCCGGTGACCGCCACCGACGCGGCGGGCCGGCGCCACGTCTACGCGGCGACGGCCGCCACGGTGCTGACCTGGCTCCAGCCCGCCCCGGACGCCCCGTACGGCGACCCCGTGCCCACCGGCCTGCCCGCGACCACCGGCGCGCTCTCGGCGAGCCCGCAGGGCGACGGGGTCCGCCTGTACTTCCGCCGGCCCGGCACGGGCGCCGTCGGCACGAGCCTGTCCGGCGCGGACGGCTCGGGCACGGTCGCGCGGTTCTCCCCGGTGACCGAGGCGGGCGGCGACGGCGGCTACGGCGCGGTCGGCGCCGCGGGCCGCCTCCTCGCCGGCCGCGCCGGCGCGGGCACGGTCAGCGTGTCGGGCACCGACGGCCCGCCCTCCTGGTACGAGTCCCAGATGCTCTACACGGGCGCACCGGCGGCCGTGGCCGAGCCGGACGGCACGGCCGTCGCGGCGGCACTCGGCCTGGACGCCGGCCTGCACATCACGGCGGCTCCCCCGACCGGGTCCCGGCCGGACGGCAGCCGCCCCGCCACCCCGTGGCACCGGGCGGTCCAGCCCTGGATGGTCGCCCTGGCCGGGCGGGCGCAGGGCGCCTCCGGCGGCCGGCAGCCGTAGGACCCCGCCGGTGGCCGGGGACCGGCCCCGGGCCCCGGGGTGTCAGAACGGCGAGGGAGGCGTGGGCAGCCCGGCGCCGGCGCCCGCCCCGGTGTGCGCGCCGGTGTGCGTGCCGGTCCCCGCCCCGTCGAGCGCCACCAGCGAGAGCACGACGATCGAACCCGTCCACGCCAGCGGGGCGATCGACGACGGCCGCCCCTGCCGGTCCACCTTCTCCGGCAGCTCGCCGAGCGCGTTCCTCTTGGACAGCACCCAGTCCAGGACCCGTTCGGCCTTCGCCGTCCTGCCCGTACCGGCCCACGCGAGCGCGAAGAACGACGTGCTGGGCGTCCACGCGTTCCCGCCCCACGGCGCGGCGGGGTCGTTCCCCGGTGTCAGGCCGCCGTTGGGCAGCAGCAGCGCCTTGTACGCGGCGTCGAGGGCCCGCGGCAGGCCGGCCGGAGCCGTGTTGAAGGGCGGCGCCATGAACGCCACCGCGCTGTCGTACCCGTGCCGCCCGTCGACGGTGCGCTGGTAGCCCAGGGGAGCGAACCGTGCGGCGATCCCCGCGGACAGCCGCCGCGCGGCACCGGCCCACCGCGCCGCATCAGCGGGCCGGCCCGCCTCCCGGGCCAGGTCCGCGGAGGCGTTGAGGCCTGCGAGCAGCGGAGCGGCCGTCCCGATGTTCGGGGTGGCCGTCATCAGCTCCCAGTAGTCGGGGGAGGGCGGGGGCAGCCCGTCCGCCCGCAGGGACGCCGCCGCGCGGTCGGCCGCCTTGCGGACCATCGGGTACAGGGCGTTCAGCCGGGCGCGCCGGGTGTCGCGCGGGGCCGCCTGGTACCACTGCCAGGCGGCCCAGGGCACCCAGCCGTTGGCGTCCAGCTGCCACGGCCTGCGGTCCGGCGGGCCGGATCCGTCGAGCTTGGTCCGCGCCTCCCAGGTGCCGTCCCTGCGCTGGGTGGCGGCGCTGTGGCGCAGGATCCGGTAGGCCTCGGCGTCATGGCCGGTGTGCGCGAACGCGGCGGAGACGAAGCTCGCGTCGCGCGGCCAGGAGTACTTCCAGCCCGGGGTCCACCCCGCCGCCACCGCGCCGTTCGGCTGCAGCAGGGCCCGCATGGACAGCAGGGCCCGCTCGGCCGCCGTCCGCTGCACCGGCGTCCGGCCCGGCACCCGGCCGGAGTCCAGCCAGGCGCGGCTCTGCGCGATCTGCCGCCGCGCCGCCGCGTGGTCGCGCAGGACCACGGCCGACGTGCTCCTGCCCGCCGGCAGGTACCTCCACCCGCCGGACGGCAGGTGCAGCACATTGCTCCGCTCGACGTAGCGCGCACCCCTGGCGGTGGCGAACAGGACGCCCTCGACGGCGGTCGTGTTGGAGAGCAGGCCGACGGTCGGGGCGGCGAGCACCGACAGGGGTGCATAGCTGCCCTCGGCGTCGCCGCGGGCCTGGTGCCCCACGGCCCCGACGAAGAGCGCCGGCCGGGGAGCACCGGCAGGCCGCCCGGCGTGCAGCCCCGCGGCGCACACCGGCAGGGCGGCGCCCGCCACGGCCACCAACGCGACCGCCCACCGAAGAAGCCGGACACCGGGCATCACCACTCCCTCCGTCGGCCCTCCCTGGAGGCGGACCCGGATGCCCATCCTGGAAGAGCCGCACGGGGGCCGCCACGGAACGCCGCCGCCCGGGTGACCGGGCCCCGCCGCCCGCCCGGCTGCGCACGCCCCGTCCGCCCGGCCGCGTCACCCGTCCTGCCGCCCCCAGGGTGCCGGCGCCCGGCCCCCGTGCACACCATGGATGCCCGGCCGGCCGAGCCCCGCTGCGAAGGGGTGGTGAATGAGCACTGCTCCGACAGCGCGCGACGAGGTCCGCACGCACCCCTCGCCAACGGGCAGGACCCGTGCCCCCGTTCTGCGGCGACTGCTCCTGCCCGGAACCTGCGCCGTCCTGGTGTCGGCCGCGGGAGCCCTGCTCGCGGTCGGCTGCTTCCTCGGCCTCTACGTACGCCCCACGTCCGACGACTGGTGCGCCGCCTGGAAGTCCCGCGACCTCGGGGTCCTCGGCATCACGTCCGACTTCTACTCGACCCAGAACGGCAGGGTCACCAACGCCTTCCTGAGCGGTGTCGTCTACGCCGGCGGCCTGACCGCCGCCAAGCTCCTCCCCGCCCTGATCGTCGCCGCCTTCACCGCTGCCCTGGTCCTGCTGGCCCGGGAGTTCACCCGTGCCCTGGGCGGCGCCCCCGTCCTGCTCCTGCTGCTGAGCTGCTCCCTGCTCCTGCAGGCCCTGCTGTACTTCGCGGGCACGCGCACCTACCAGGTCCTCCTCTGGGCGCCCGCCACGATCTCCCACACCCTCCCGAGCGTCGTCGGAGCCTGGGCGCTCGTGCTGGCCGTCTTCACCGTCCGCCAGCGCAGCCCCGCCGTCCGCGCGGCCGGCTTCGCCGGGGCCTTCCTGACCGCCTTCGCGATCGGCATGCTGAGCGAGCCGTTCGCACTCGTCAGCGGCCTGCTGGCAGCGGAGGCGGCCCTGTTGGCGCTGCGGCACCGGCGGGCGTTCACCTGGTGCCTGCTCTGGTGCTCCGGCCTCCTCTGCGGCCTGCTGGTGCTCTACACGTCCCCCGGTGCCCGCCGTCGGCGCGCCCACGAGCCGGCGGGGGAGGCGCTGCTCTCCGCGCACGGGCTCAGGGGGGCCGTTGGGGACTGGCTGCACATGTGGGAGACCGTCAGCGGGCAGTGGGCCTACCTCGGCGCGGCCGCAGTCGGCCTCCTGCTGGGCCTCGGCACCGCGCTCGGGCCGCCGCCCCCCGGGCGACTGCGGATCCCGCTGCTCCTCCTGCCCGTGCCGGTGGTGGTGCTGGGCTCCTTCGTGGTCGTGCTGGGCCTGCGCAGCGGCTACGGCCCGGCCGGCTGGACGTACGCCCGTGCCTGGACGAGCTACCTCGTCCCGTTGGAACTGGCCCTCTGCGGCTACGGCGCCCTCCTCGGAGGATGGGCCCGCCGACGGCTGGCGGACCGCCGCGGGGCCCTGGCCGCCGTGACCCTGGCGGCGGGCGGCGCGGCGGTGGCCTCGGCGGCCGCACTCGTCCCCAACGTCCAGCACCTCACGACGGCGACGGTCGCCCACGCCGCGGCCTGGGACGCCCAGGACGCCCGCATCCGCAGGGAAGCCGCCCGAGGCGCCACCGACATCGGCTACACCCCCCTGCGCATCGGAGGCCTGGCCGAACCGTTCTTCACGGCCGACTACGAACGCGACTGGGTCGCCGCCTGCGTGGCGAAGTGGTACGGGATCCCCCGGATCCACCGGCGCTGAGGCCCTGCGGCTGCGCCCGGGAGGGAGCGGCGGCGACCGACCGTGTCGCCGTCCTCCTCGGCGGGCGCGACGTGCAACCGTTTCCCCATGACCGAAGGCTCAGCACCCCACATCTCCCCGGCACGGATCACCGTCCTGGGCGTACAGCCCGGCAATCCGCCCTTCCGCATCGTGGAGCTCGACGGCGAATTCGTCGGCAGGGCGACCTCGATGACGGATGTGCTGCTGATCGCCGCGGAGCTCGGCATCCCGATCCACGACCTGGACGACCTCGACGAGGTCCGCTGGGTCGGGGGCGGCAAATTCACCTGGTCCCCATAGCGTCCCGCTGGCAGCATGCTGCCGTGACCGCTCCCCGCATCCGCATACCCGCGGCCCTCGCCGCGTCCCACCGCTCCTTCTTCGGGGCGTCAGGCGCCGCGTGGATCGCAGGGCTCCCCGCCCTGGCCGCCGCCTGCACTGCCCGCTGGCAGCTGCGGCCCGACGGGGAGCCCACGCACGGAGCGATCGCGCTCGTCCTCCCCGTGACCCGCGCCGACGGCACCCCGGCCGTCCTGAAGCTCCAGCCGGTGGACGAGGAGACGAGGCACGAACCCCTGGCCCTGCGTACGTGGGCGGGGCACGGCGCGGTCAGGCTCCTGGAAACCGACCCCGGCACGGGCGCCATGCTGCTGGAACGCCTCGACGCAGGCCGCTCGCCGGCCGGCGTCGAGGACGAGGTGACGGCCGTGCAGATCCTCTCCGAGGTGCTGGCCCGCCTGGTCGCGCTCCCGGCCCCGGAGGGAGTGCGCCGCCTGGGGGACGTCGCCGCGGCCATGCTCGACGCGGTGCCCGGGGCGATGACGCGCCTGGTGGACCCCGCAGACCGCCGCACGGTGGCCACGTGCGCGGCGGCCCTGCGGGACCTGCTCGAGGAGCCGGGCGATCGCCTGCTGCACTGGGACCTGCACTACGACAACGTACTGGCCCCCCTCGAGGCCGACGGGCGGGACCCCTGGCTGGCCATCGACCCCAAACCCCTCGCCGGGGACCCCGGCTTCGAGCTCCTGCCCGCACTCCAGAACCGCTGGGACGACGTGGAGGCCTCGGGAGACGTCGCCCGATCGGTACGCCGACGCTTCGACCTGATGACCGAAGTCCTCGCCCTCGACCGCCGCCGCGCCGCCGGCTGGACCCTCGCCCGCGTCCTGCAGAACACCCTGTGGGCCGTCGAGGACGGCGCCGCCCGCACGCCCCCCGTCCAGACGGCCATCGCCCGGGCGCTGCTGGCGCGCACCTGACCGTGCGCCTGCCGAGGCAGACGCGCGGTCAGCGCGTGGCCGCGTTGCGCAGGGCGAGGGTGGTTCGGGCGGCAGCGGCGAGGTCGGTCTCCCGCACCAGCCGCACCATGGCGAAGGTGGTGGCGTCGCTCCAGGCGCACACGGCCCGGTCGCCCTCGGGACCCGCGGCGAGGCCGCAGCTCAGACCGCCGCCGTGCTGCCCCGCGTCGAAGCCGGCCACGTCGTGCGCCCGAGCGCCGGCGAAGGCGCTGCCCAACTCCTGCGGGATCGGCTCGTTCGCCTTGTCCCGGCGTATCGACGGGTCCCACTGGGCGCTGCGGATGGCGACGAAGAGGTCGACGGAGCCGTCCCCGTCGCGGTCGTAGGAGGCGGTCCTCAGTCCCTCGGGCAGTTGGCGGCCCCCCAGCATCTCGGTCTCGGCGCGCTCGGCGGCTTCGCCCGTCAGCCGTTGGAAGTCCTGGAAGCCGTTCGGCGGAGCGCCGGTGTGGGGCTCGTTCTCTTCGGCACCGCTCCAGGCGGACGCGGGAGCCTGCGTTCCCGAGGCGAGGGGCGCGGTGTCGTGGGAGACGGACAGGGCGGCCTTCACGCACGCGGACACGGCGATCAGCACGCTCGCGCCCACGATGATCAGGTGCCGCTTCCTCGCCTCCCGCAGGGTGTCGGCGGGATCGCCGCCCGGCGGGGTGTACGGCGAGCGCCAGTCACGGGTCTGCCGCCAGACCACCACGATGGCGATGAGGGCGACGGCCAGAACCCCGACCACCTGGCCGAAGGCGTATTCCGGCGAGGCGGTGTCCACAGAAGCGACGATCATGCCCGCCATCGTAGGGGCGATCGAAACTCCGTTCGGTCACGATTCAACGACCATCAGGTCGAGGCGGCCGGCCACTGCCAGGCGAGGCGATCCCGATAGGTCCTTCTGCTGACCCGGCGTCACCCTCCGCCGAGCTGCGCCGCCCCGGGCCGGTTCAGCGCCGTGGCGGGTGGGTGGCGAGCCAGTGGCGGGCGATCTGTTCGCGGGTGGCGAGCCACGCCCCGCCGCGCTGCGCCACGTGCTCCAGGAAGCCGTCGAGCGCGCGGATGCGGCCCGGCCGGCCGGTGATCCGGCAGTGCAGGCCGACGCTCATCATGCGCGGCCGGTCGGCGCCCTCGGCGTGGAGCGCGTCGAACGTGTCGACGAGGTACGCCAGCATGTCGTCGGCGGTCGTGAAGCCGTGGACGATCAGGAACTTGAAGTCGTTCGCGTCGAGGCTGTAGGGCAGCACGAGGTGCGGCCGGCCGGCTGCCTCCACGTAGAACGGCAGGTCGTCCGAGTAGTCGTCGGAGTCGTAGAGGAACCCGCCCTCCTCGGCGACGAGGCGCCGCGTGGCAGGGCTCGTCCGGCCGGTGTACCAGCCGACGGGCCTGCGCCCGACGAGCCGGTCGATCGTGGCGACCGTGCGCGCGACGTCGGCCCGCTCGACCTCCTCCGGCACGTGGCGGTAGTCGATCCAGCGCCACCCGTGGCCCGCCACCTCCCAGCCGGCGGCGCCCATCGCGCGTGCCGCGGCCGGATTGCGCTCGAGCGCCTGGCCCACCGCGTGGACGGTGAGCGGTGCGCCGCGTGCCGCGAGCGTGCGGTGGATGCGCCAGAAGCCGGCGCGCGCACCGTAGGCGAACATCGACTCGACGTTCAGCTCGCGCCCGCCCACCACCGGCGGCGCCCCGACGAGCTCGTGGAGGTAGCCCTCCGACGCGGGATCGCCCTCCAGGACGCTGCGCTCGCCGCCCTCCTCGTAGTTGAGGACGAGGCTCACGGCGACCCGGGCGCCGCCGGGCCAGGCGGCGTGCGGCGGCTCGGCGCCGTAACCGACGAAGTCGCGCGGATGATCGGACACGGGCGGCACCCTACCGAAGGAGCAGGGCGGGCCGTGCGAGCGACGCAGCGCGGCCGCGACCGCCGGAGCGCCTAGTTCCGCCACGGCGGTCCGTCCGCGATGATGTGCGCTCGTCACCCACCGACGGAAAGGAACGGAGCATGGCCACACTGTGGTCAGAGCAGGGCGCACTCCGTCGTAAACCGATCGAGCACATCGAGGAGCCCGAAGGCGCACCCAGCGAGCAGCTCACCCGCACCCTCGGCCTCTGGCAGCTCACCGCCATCGGCGTCGGCGGCATCATCGGCGCCGGCATCTTCACGCTCGCCGGGACCGTCGCCAACGGCGTCGCGGGGCCGGCCGTGCTCGTGTCCTTCCTCATCGCCGGTGTGGCCAGCGCTGCCGCGGCGTTCTCCTACGCGGAGTTCGCCGGCCTGATCCCGAAGGCCGGCTCGGCCTACACGTACGGGTACGCGGTCCTCGGCGAGCTGGCGGGCTGGTTCATCGGGTGGGACCTGCTGCTGGAGTACACGGCCATCGTCGCGGTGGTCGCCATCGGCATCTCGGGGTACTTCAACTTCCTCCTGGCCGAGACGGGCGCCTCCCTGCCCACCTGGATGCTCGGCGCACCGGGCACCGGCGAGGGGCACCGCTTCGACCTGATCGCGGCCGTGCTCTGCCTGTTCACGGCCTACCTGCTCAACCTGGGCATCAAGAGCGCGGCCCGCTTCGAGACGGTCGTCGTCGTCCTCAAGGTGCTGGTCGTCCTGCTGGTCATCGTCGTCGGCTTCTTCCACATCAACACCGACAACTACACGCCCTTCTTCCCGTACGGGCTGGGCGGCGCCTTCACCGGCGCGGCCACGGTCTTCTTCGCGGTCTTCGGCTACGACGCGATGAGCACGGCGGCGGAGGAGTCCAAGGACGCCCAGAAGCACATGCCCCGGGCGATCGTGTACTCCCTCGCCATCGCCATGGTGCTGTACGTGCTCGCCTGCCTGGTCCTGACGGGCATGCAGAACTACACGGAGATCGACCCCGAGAGCGGGTTCTCCTCCGCCTTCAAGGCGGTCGGGCTGCCCGTGATCGCCGACATCATCGCGGTCGGGGCGATCATCGGCATCCTCACGGTGATGTTCACCTTCATGCTCGGCGTGACCCGCGTGTGGTTCTCCATGAGCCGTGACGGACTGCTGCCGCACTGGTTCGCCAAGACCCACCGGACCCGGCACGTCCCCACCCGCGTCACCTGGATCGTCGGCGCGGCCTCGGCGGCCATCGCGGGCTTCGTGCCGATCGGCGAGGCGGCGGAGCTCACCAACATCGGGATCCTGCTCGCCTTCGCCGTCGTGTGCACCTCGGTCATCGTGCTGCGCTACCGGCGTCCCGAGCTGCCCCGCACCTTCCGCACGCCGCTGATGCCGTTCACCCCCGCCGTCGGCGTCATCGCCTCGATCTGGCTCATCACGTACCTGCGCGTGGAGACGTGGATCCGGTTCGTCGTCTGGTTCCTGATCGGCCTGGTCATCTACTTCGGCTACTCCTACCGGCACTCCAAGCTGGCCGCGCCGGGGTCCGGGCCGGACACCACGGCGGGCGGGGCCCCGCGGGTGTAGGCCGGAGGTTCACCGTGCTGCCGGAAGCTCCCACCTGACCTCGCCCTCGTGCACCTGACCGGTGGGAGCCAGGCCCGCGCCCGCGGCCACGGCCGCGGAGGCGTGGTGGCCCGGATGGATGTGGGCGCGGACCGCCCGCACGCCGTGCGCCCGGAGCCACGCGACGAGTCCTCGCGCCGCCTCTCCGGCGATCCCGCGCCCCTGCCACGGAGTGCCGACCACCCAGGCGACCTCGGCCGCCCACCCTTGCCCTGCGGGCGTGAGCGTCGCCTGCACCGTGCCGGCCAGGCGCGCGTCCCCGCGGAGCCGGATGACCCAGTTCCACCACTTCACGGCGGGATCGGGGGAGCCCGCCACCAGCCGTTCGTAGCGCGCCCGCAGGGCCTGCGGGGAGTGCGGGGCGCCGCCGGTGAAGACGTGGAGAGCCGGGTCGCCGAGCACCACCGCCATCTCGTCCGCGTGCTCGACGACGAGCGGCACGAGGCTCAGCCCCGGCGTCTCGATGGTCCCGATCCGCAGTGCGTCCGCGCCCGCCGCACCGTCCCCGTGATCCAGGTCGCCCATGCCGTCCCCCCTCCGCCCGCTCCCACCGCGGTACGGCCAGACCCTACGGGGCCGCCCCGGCCCGGCGTCGTCACCCCCGCGCCCCTGGCTGTAGGTTGCTTGCCCCACCCTCTGTGCAAGGAGCGCCACACCCATGTCCATACCGCCGCAGCCGCCGTACTCCGGGCCGTACCCGCCGCCGGGCCCGTACGGGCAGCCGGGGCAGCAGCCCGGGCCGTACGGCGGCCCGCAGGGCTGGTACCCGCCGCCCCCGATGGCGCCGCAGAAGATGAACGCCCTGGCCGTGGTGGCGTTCTGCATGTCCATCCTCTGCGCACTGCCGACGGTCCCGGTGATCCTCGGCATCATCGCCCTCTCCCAGATCCGCAGCCGCGGCGAGAAGGGCAAGGGCTTCGCCATCGCGGCCATCGTCATCCACAGCGCCACCATCGCGTTCTACGCGATCATGCTGGCGCTCGGGTTCTCCGGAGCCCTGGACGACGACACGGCGCCCCGGCGCGACACCAGCGGCCGGGTCACCACCCCGGGTTCGGTGAGCCTGGAGGACATCCGCACGGGGGACTGCTTCGACACGGGCGGCAAGCTGGCGCAGTACAACGACGACAAGGACGGCGGCCAGGGCGGCTCCTCGGTGAAGATCGTGCCCTGCACCCAGCCCCACGAGGGCGAGGCGTACGCCGTCTTCCGCCTCGACGACGGTGCCTACCCGGGCAAGGACAAGGTCGTCTCGCTCGCCGAGCAGAAGTGCGCCGGCAACGAACTCACCGACTACGTCGGCAAGAGCGCCAAGCTCCCCGAGACGCTGGAGGTGTTCTACTACTACCCGCAGTCCACCACCTGGATCCGCGGCGACCGGGAGATCACCTGCTTCATCGGCAACACCAGCGGCCCCACCACCGGTTCGCTGCGCGCCGCCGGCTCCTGAACCACGGGCGGCAAGGGCCGGGCGCAGGGCCGCTTTCCACGAGTGGCCCCCGGGCCGGCCAGCGGCGATCACCGCCCAGCGCCCGGCCGTTGCCCGATGCCCGCGCCGAGCGGTCCGCACCGCGCCCGGATCGCCTTCTCCGACTCCGCGACGAAGCACCCGGACGTCACCGAGCTCCGCACCGTCGGCGATCACGACGGTCCGCATCACCCCCCGGGCCTCTGGGGCTGACCATTCGGACGGACGCATCCCCATCACAAGATCATCCCGGTGGTGCATTGGGGCGAACTCCGCTTCCGAAGGCCGAGCCGCGACATCCGATCCGTCTCCTTTTGTGCTGGTCTGTGTCGGTCGCATCCGGCAGGTAAAGGGGCCACCCCGGCGGGGCGCCCCTGCGCTCAGCAGTGAAAGGTGCATGTTCGTGAGTCGAGGAACCTACAGGCCGAACCACGGAAAGCGGCGGCTGCGCACGCTGGCCACGCTGGGCGCGATCGGCATCGTCGCCGGGCTCGCTTCCGGGCTGCCGGCGTCGGCGGCCGGTGCCGGCCCGCTGCCGATCCCGGCGGCCGCGGTCGCGCAGCCGAAACCCGGGGGGACTCCCGTAGCCTGCGACGGCCGGGTCTACGTCTCGTTCGGAGACCCGGACCAGCTCTACACCGCCGACCGCGGGCCCGGCACGGTCCGGTTCACGCCCCTCGGCGACCCCACACCGTTCCTCTTCAACGCCATCGGGGTGAACCCCCAGGACCGCTTCCTCTACGGGACCACGTTCGGCACCGCCACCAACGAGCTGGTCCGCTTCGACGGCAACGGGGACTTCACCGAGCTCGGTCCCATCGAGGGCCTGCCGCCCGCCGTCTACATCTCGGGAACGTTCGACGACGAGGGCAACTACTACGTCCTGGCCGACAACTCGGAGAACATCTACCGGATCGACGTCACCACCCGCTCGGTCACCGGTGTCATCAACGTCCCGGGGCTGGCCGACCCGGAACTCGACGTCTTCGACATCGCGTTCCGCGACGGATTCCTGTGGGGCTCGACCGACGACGGCGCCCTCGTGCGGATCGACGTAGCGACCGGGAACGCGGACTTCTTCCCGGGTGTCCTCCCGGGAGGCGAGGACTTCGGCGGCGTCTTCGTCTACGGCAACGGAGACCTCGGCTTCTTCCGCAACTCCGGAGAGCTCATCCGGGTGCGTGTGCACAACGCGACCGGCTCGCACCCCGACTTCACCGTGCTGTCGACGCAGACCACGGCCCCGGTGATGAACCTCGACGCCACCTCCTGCTTCCTCGACTCGTCCGCCGACCTGTCGGTACGGAAGGACAGCCCCGAGCGGGTCACGGCGGGCGACGCGGTCACCTACCACATCACCGTGAGGAACGAAGGGGACGCCGAGAAGGGCCAGGGCAAGGCCGAAGAGCAGGACAAGGGCAAGGCCAAGGCCAAGGCCGATGGCAAGGCCGCCGACAAGGGCCAGGACAAGGACAAGGACAAGGGGAGGGAGGGGGCGAGCGGTGATTCCTCCGGCTGGTCCCTGACCGACGACCTCCCGGCGAAGATCGTCTCGCCCACGACGCAGACGGAGGGCTGCGAGATCACCGACGGCACCCTGTCCTGCACGGGCGGTCCGCTGGCGGTGGGCGAGGAGGTGGAGATCGAGGTGACCGGTACCGCCGCGGACGTCTCCCAGCCGACCAAGGTCAGGAACACCGCCACGGTGTTCGGGGACGACGCGGACCCGAACAAGGACAACGACAAGGACACCGCGCACACCGAGATCGTGCCGGCGGTCAAGCGCTAGCCCGACCGATGACCGGCCCGGCCGGGCGGAGGGACGGCAGCCCTTCGCCCGGCCGAACCGGCGGCGATCATGTTCGCGGCCGGGACAGGCGGCTGGACCTGAGCCGCTTCATACGACTCCGAGGAAGCCCGGGTCAACGCCGTCGAGCTGAAGGCACGCATCGCGGCTCAGCGCAAGGAGTTCCGCCACGGGCACCGTGCGCCGTCCGGTCGCCGACAGATCCCGGCGGGCCTCGGCCGACCACAACGGCGGGAAGAACGACAGTCCCTGCCGGCCGTTCAGCACGGAGACCTCACTGCGCCAGCCGTCCCACCGCAGGCCTTCGTAGAACTCCTGGAGTCCTCCGGAAAGGATCCAGGACAGCCACGCCGAATGGCCGGCGCCCAAGGCCTCCCAGCGGAGCGCGTCAGGGGCGAAGTACAGGATCTCGCCCGGCTCGCCGGGCCGACCGGCCTCACGGGGGTCACCCCCGTTGAGGACGAAGACCCCGCCCAGCACGTCGTGCGCAACCACGAGACCACCATCAGGGCGCCAGGAGGGATCGAATGCCGAGGGCATCGCGTTGACCTCGGCCAGGCCGGGCAGCCCCGGGTCGCTCGGGCTTGCGAAGATCCGAAGCCATCCGCCGTCGACGAGCAGGCCGCCGCAGTTCAGCACGATGCCGCCCAAGTTCGACCGGGCGGACACCTGCAATTGCAGCAGGGAGGCCCGACCCGCCACGGGATCGCCGAGCAGCACCTCAACCGGTACGTCGGTGCCGGACAGCTCCTGAAGAAGGAGCGGCCATGCAGGGTCGTCGACGTCGATCAGTTCACCGTGGTCGCGCAGCTCCGCATCGTCGCACCACGCCCGGAGGCGCAGTTCGCCGGGGCACCCGGACGTCCATCCGCCCCTCGAGACGACCTCTAGGGCAGCGGCTTGCCCCGAGCGGCCAGCCACAGGGCGTACCACTCCTCGTGCTCCAGCTCGGGGGCCCGGCCGACCGCGTCACGGCAGGCCCGGATGCGCCCCGGGTCGGACGTGCCGATCACCGGCGCGATCCGGGCCGGGTGCCGCTGGAGCCACCACAGCAGCACCGTCTCCGGGGCCACCTGCTTGCGTTCGGCGAGGTCCGCGACCAGCTCGGCGGCCGCGCGGTCCTGGGGGCTCGTGGGCCGTCCCGTGAACCGCCCCTGGGCCAGGGCGCCCCAGGCCTGCACCTGGATGCCCTGGTCCGCGCAGTGCTCCAGCGTGCCGTGGGGGAAGCCGTTGGCAGCCCCTTCGGGGGTGTTCAGCAGGACCCCGGCCTCCACCCAGTCGCGCTGGTGCAGGCTCATCTCCAGCTGGTTGGCCACGAGCGGCAGCCCCAGCCGGGACTGGAGGGCGGCGATCTGCGCCGCCCCCATGTTGGACACGCCGAAGCGGCGCACCAGGCCCTGGGCGTGCAGGGAGTGCAGGGCCTCCGCGATGTCGTCGGGATCCGCGAGCGGGTCGGGCCGGTGCAGCAGCAGGACGTCGATCACGTCGGTGCGCAGCCGGAGCAGGCTTTCCTCGACCCGGCGCAGCACGGACTTCCCGCGCAGGTCGTACATGCCGGGGTGCGTGCCGTCCGCCGGGCGGATCCCGCACTTCGTCTGCAGCGTGATCCTCGCGCGCAGCCCGTGGTCGCGCGCGAGGAGCTCGCCGAAGACCGCCTCCGACTTCCCGTGGCGGTAGATGTCCGCGTGGTCGAAGGCGGTGATCCCGATCTCCAGGGCCGCCGTGACCGCAGCCTCCGCAGCGGCGATCTCCGCGGCACCGTAGGGCTCGGGCCCCCAGGTGCCGCCCAGGCCCATGCACCCGTACAGGGGTCGGCTCGTCCTCGTGTTCGCTCGCTCCGTCACGCGCCGACTCTACGGGTTCGCCGTACCGCTCCGCCCCGTCCGCGCGACGGCCCGGCCTCCGCGGCCGACCCGGACGAGGGATTCGTGACCCCGGCCCTCCGGGGCAGATGGTGACAACCACCAGAGGCGGACGCGGCCGGTCCGGCGCGGCCGGCCTACTTGAGCTGGTACGAGCAGCCCTTCGGGTTCTTGCCGCCGTTGTTGTCGGCGACCTGCTTGCCGTCGACCTTGATGACGCACGGGGCCTGCTGGAGCATCCCGTCGGCGCCTTGGATCGAGCCGGGGATGACGGTCACCAGGTGACCCACCTTCTGCTCCGCGCCGGTGAGGCGGACGGTCTCCGTCTTCGTCCAGGGCAGGGTCTGCTGCTCGAAGCCGCTCGTGTCGGCGTTGTACATGATCTGCGTCCTGCCCTGGCCGGAGACCTCCAGCGTCACCTCGTGGGTCGCGCCCTCGCCGGCCCCCTTGCCCGCCGGGGCCTTGCCGGTGGCCGTGGCGGTGGCCGACGGCGACGGGGTCTGCGCTGCCGACGCCTTGGCGCCCGCCCCGTCCGTCCCGCCGTCCGCCTTCTTCCCGCCGTCACTTCCACAGCCGGTCAGCACCGCTGCCGCAACGACCAGCGCCACCCCGGTAACCATCCTGCGCATGTCTTCCCGCTCCCCGTTCCTGGACTTCACATGGCCGCCTCCCCTCCGGACGGGGGGAGGCGGAATCCGAAGATCCAATCACGCCGGGCGCAGCCGGTGCGCCCCGGGGCCTCGGCGGCCTTCGGCCGTCCCCGCCTCCTGCGTCCCTGCCTCCTGCGTCCCTGCCGAACGCGACTCGCCGTGGCCTCGGGGCCAGGTGGGGGGAACGCGCGCCCCCGAGCCCGTCGCGCCTTCGCGGCCGAGGCCCCGGCTGCGAAAGCCGGGGCCTC